>CALHTV010000031.1 GCA_938039765.1 uncultured Dictyoglomus sp.
AATCCCCACTATCTTTATCTCCTCCTTTGTATATTCTCTCCATATATAAAAATTGTTCTACTTCTTGTCCTACTACATCTCTTATAGAGATCCTTCTTGGTATGAGATCTTCAAGTTTTTCAGTGAGGGCTTTCCTCCCCTTTACTATGGTAGCGTTTTCATGATTAAATAATACTTGTAATTTTTCTTTTTCTAGCTCTCCTTCTATATATTCCGGAAGAGGTTCTAAGAAGATAACTTTTCCTCCATTATCTAAAAATTCTAAGATTAAAGAATAAGTGGTTTTTCGTAAGGTTAATACAGGAGGGAATATCACCAATTTATATCTTGCTTGTCCTACTATGAATTCCCTTTTCTCCTTATCTACTTTTCCATATTTTTCTATTAGGGCTTCATCTCCTAAATCAAAATCATAATGATGACCTAATAGAGCAGAAATTATATTTTGAAACTCTTCTCCCCTTTCTAAAGGTATCTCTTTATCTCTTCCATTAAATTCACACCAACTGCTTTCTATAGGATGAATAAGTAATATGTCTCGTACTGGTTTCCCTAAAGTTAAGATGTAAGAGAGTCTTGCAAAATAGTCTTCTATCAATTTTATATATTTCCAAGAAGGGTTATGATTAAAAGAAGGAGGATAATCTCTTTTACGACAGCCTCTTAGAGAATAGAGAAAGAGATGTTGACATCTCATATTTACTCCCAAAGCATATTGCCAATCTCCTACATGTTTTTGGCCGGCAAAGTCAAATTCCCATCCTGTACATCCATAGGTTTCTGAGATAACCCTTTCTTTACTTAGTTGATTTGCTACACTAGATGCTTGTTTCACTGTAAGGTATTCGTATCTACTATCAGTGAGTATATCTATCCCAGGGATATCCATATATTCATAATGGGGCATAACAGAACCTGAGCAAAGAATTACGTGAGGGAAGATATTTTCCTCTAAATAATGGCCTGTAAATAAAATATTATGTTCTTTACACCAGTCAGAAATCTGTTTTGTGTAGCTCTCCACAAAAAGCTCTGAAATTGTTCTCCAGAAATCATATCTTGCTTTTAAAGATTTTTCTCCCGAAAAGAATACATAGGGAGCTATATCAAAAAAGTCATATCCTCTTCTTTCTCTAAAATATTCTGGAAAGATATCAGTCCAGGGGAGAAAATACTTATCTTCAGGACCACCCCCCCAAAGATAAGGGAATATGTTAGGCTCATCGGTGAATATTCCTTTAATAGTTTTACCAAATTCGTTCTTTAGCCTTTTATAATAAACCTCATGGGTATTTTCAATAAAGGCTTTCACACTTTTGGGATTTAAATTGTCTGGAGGCGCATCTCCATTGTACCATTCTGTCCTTTTAGAAAGCTCTCTATATAAAGCTAAAATCACTTCTTCCCCTGAAACCTCATCTATTTTTGGGATTCTTTTTAGATTCTTTATCTCATTATTTGAAATTTCTGCCTTGTAAATTGCAAGTTCTGTTCCTTTTATTTCATTTTTATCTCTCAATATTTTGAGACATAAAGTTTTGGCTCTTCCTTCATCTCCAATTTTTTCTGCAACTTTGCCTCCTGCAAATCCTGATGGCCATCGATCTTCGTCATATAACCATGGATCTATATCTATTTCTTTTGAAGATTTAACTACATCTTCAACAGTCTTTAACCATTCTTCCCCCATATATTCAGTCTCCAGGCCAACTCTTGAATGCATAAAAAATCCCCCTATTCCCTTTTCTTTGAATTCCTTAGCCTGAGAAATTAGTTCTTCTGAATCGAGCTTATCGTTCCATGCCCAAAAAGGTACTGCTCTATATTCTTTTCTAGGATTTTTAAAGTATTTCTTTACTTCTTCCATAATCCTCCTCCTTAATATAAGTTAATATTTTTTCAGCAATTCTATAAGATCCTCCAGGCTCTCCCATTCTTTTTCTACCATTTTCATATATTTCTTCAAGTAATTTATTGTTTTTATAAATACTTTGGAAAATTTCAGGAATTTTTTCAGGTTTTTCTGCAATAAAAAGAGCTTTACCTAAAAGTCTTTTTTGAGCTAATGCAAATTTTTTGGTAAATTGGGGACCTTTCCCAAATACAGATATGGCTGGTTTGCCAAGACCAACAAATTGTTCTGTAGCTGTTCCAGCCATGCATAGTCCTATCTCTGCTAAGTGAATGCAATCATTAAAAAGATTTGTAAGGATCAAGTAATGTCTATGTTTTTTAAATATTAGATAATCCTCTTTATTTTCTAATTTATCAAAGTCTTTTTGTTCTAATATTTTTTCTATTTTTTCTTTATCTATGTTGGTAGATAAAGCTGTGAGAAATAGAAAATTTTCCTGAATACCCGAATTGATCAATGCTAATACTCCTCTTAAAAGAATAGCAAAGTTATTGTAAGATTCTGGGGTTCTTGAGCCTGGAAGGATCAAAATTTTACGAAATTTTTTGAACTCTTCTATTTTTAATTTATTTGTTGGTTCTAGCCCATCCATCATTGGATTTCCTAAATATTCTGAATTAATACCTAATTTTTTAAGGATATTGTGAGTAATAAGATCTCTTGGAAATATCTTTATAAGTCTTGGATTTCTTAAGAAAAAGTATTCTCCAAGGTAAGTTTTCATGGCTAAATTTCTAAGGTTTTTATAATTTAAGTTATCTATATTTTCATCATCTATTACGTAATAAACTGACTTCTGAATACTTATGAAAAAGAAAGGTTTTTTAGAAAAGACAGCATAAAAAAGAGGAACAATATCTCCCACGCTGATAATGTAATCCCCTATCATGCTCCACTTTTTTAATGATCTCCATTGCTGATAGTGAAGGTTTATAATTCCAGCCTTTAAATCTCTCATAAATATTTTCAAATTAGTTAAAAATCCTTCTGAAGGTAATTTTTTATGGGGACCCATTAGGGGAATATGGTTTCTTGTGTATAAACTACCTTCCCCTACTATTGGCATTCCATAAATCTCTAAATCTGGAGCTAACTTCTTCATTTCTTTTGCTACGTTGACTGCTACATAATCTTCACCATAACCGTTACTGATAAATAATATTTTTCTCATAGTTTTTCACTACCTTTGGTAATTTAAAGAAATTCTATGTTTTTTAATGGGATGTGTCAAATGAGAGAAGATTTAATTTATAAGAAAACGTTTACAAAATGAGTATTTTTGATAAAATAATAATAAAATAATGGTAGACTAGAGTTAAACATTTTTATAAGAGGTGATATAAGTGATAACTATAAAGGATGTAGCTAAGGAAGCAGGAGTAAGTATAGCTACCGTATCAAGAGTTTTGAATAACTCTCCTAAAGTAAGTGAGGAGACAAAAAGAAAGGTGTTGGAAGCTATAAATAGACTTGGGTATTCTCCAAGTTTTGTTGCAAGAAGTTTAGCTAAAAAGACTTTAAAAACCAATGTTATTTCAATAGTAGTTCCCTTTTTTACTAGGGATTTTTTCATGGAAGTTCTTAGGGGAATAAATAGCGTGATCTCGAAAAGTGATTATTCTATTCATTTATATAATGTGGAAAGGATAGAAGATAAAGAAAGAGTATTTTCTAAAGAGGTTTTTAATAGATGTGATGGTATGATTGTAGTTTCCCTCAATATTCAGAAAAAAGAAGCGGAATTTATTAAAGAGACAGGAAAGCCTGTAGTGTTGGTAGATAGTTATCATCCTGAGTTTTCAAGTGTTTATGTAGATAATAAAAAAGGGGCTTACATGGCTGTAAAATACTTGATTACTACTGGTAGAAAAAAAATAGCTTTTGTTAGTGGAGCTATTAATGATCCTCTTGGATGTATGGCAAGTTATAAGAGATATGAGGGAGTTTTAGAAGCTTTAAGAGAAGCTGGTTTAGAATTTAATCCTCTTTTGCATATCCAAACTGGTTTTTCACTAGAGAAGGGATATAGAGCGGGTAAGATTTTATTAAACAGGGGTATACCCTTTGATGCGGTTTTCTGCACCTCTGATATTCAGGCAATAGGAGTAATGAGTGCTTTAGTTGAAAGCGGTTTAAAAATTCCGGAAGATGTGGCGATTATAGGTTTTGACGATATTTCAGATGCAAGATATTTAGGACTATCTACTGTGAGACAACCAATGGGTGAGATGGGGGAAGTGGGAGCAAAAGTTTTACTTGATCTTTTATTGGGTATTGATTCTTCATTTATTCATCTTGAACTCCCTTTAGAATTGGTTATCAGATTAACATCTTAATCTTTTTGTCTCTTGATAGGTTTTAAGAAATTTTTATATAATCTCTTGTAAAGCGATTACACAAGATTTTAGATTGGAATATAAGGAGGTGAGAAATAACTCAATATTAGGGGATAAATTAATATATGTTTTTGCTATTTTTATTTTCTTTGTTGGGGGGATGATTATATGAAAAAGCTTTCTTTAGTATTTCTGGTTCTTTTGATCCTTTCTTTACTTGGTTCCTCTGTAACTTTATCTCAAGTACTTCCTACTCTTCCTAGATCTGAAACCCTGATTGTAGATGCTCTTCATGGAAGATTAGCAAATCCTAAAGATTTCAACTTCTGGAAACCAGGAGTCTCTGTAGGAAACGGAACCCAACAGATGCTTTTAGATGGTCTATGGTATTTAGATCCACAAACAGGAAAAACTATTTATGCATTAGCCGAGTCTGACCCTATATATAACAAAGATTTCACTAAGATGACAGTAAAATTAAGAAAGGGCATTTATTGGAGTGATGGTAAGCCTTTCACAGCAGATGATGTGGTATTTACTGTAGAATATTTGAAAAAACACCAGGGTATGAGCTATAGTGCGCAATTTGCAAAATGGGTATCCAAGGTTTATAAGACTGATAACTATACTGTAGTTTTTGAGTTAAAAGAATCAGCACCATTTTTCCATTACATATTTACCGCTATAGTATATAGTACCTGTTATATTATGCCTAAGCATATTTTTGAAAAAGTAGCGGATCCTTTAAAATTTGAATTCAATCCTCCTGTCTCTTTAGGACCTTATGTTTTAAAGAGTTATGATCCAGCTGGCTATTGGTGGCTCTTTGAGAGAAGATCAGATTGGAGAAGGACTAGTGTAGGACAGCTTTATGGAATGCCAAGGCCTAAATATGTACTATTTATCTACTATGGCCCTGATGAGAAAAAAGTTATGGCTCAAACAAAACATGAGCTGGATTTAATTTTTGATTTAACTCCAGAAGCTTGGGAAGTATTAAGAAAGAGCAATCCTTATTCAAGAGTTTGGTATAAAGACTTCCCATGGGCATGGATGGATGATGTAAGAGCAAGAATTATGGCATTTAATCTTGAAAAATATCCGTATAATATAAAGGATGTGAGATGGGCACTTACTTTGGCTACAGATATAGTAGATGTTGTAACCTCAGGTTTTGATGGTATTGCTAGAATTAATCCTCTATTTATTTGTGCTACCTCTTCTTTAATGAAAGAGTTTTACCTTCCTTTAGAAGGATGGCTTAAAAATTTTGCTTTAGAAGATGGATATAAACCTTGGGATTCTACAGTACCTTATAAGATTGTGGATTATGCAAAGAAAAAAGGATATGCTTTAAAGGGAGAGCCTCGGGAAATCTTTGGCATAGGTTGGTGGAAATATGATCCTGCCAAAGCTGAAAAACTCTTAACAAAGCATGGATTTAAGAGAGACGCAAGGGGTAAATGGCTCCTTCCAGATGGAAAACCTTGGAGAATCACTATAACAGCTCCAGCAGGGTTTGAGATTCATGCTACTAGACTTGCTTTTGCAGTAGCTAATCAGTGGAGAAAATTTGGAATAGATGTTAATGTAGAAACTGTCGAGGCAGGACCATTCTGGAATAAATGGAATCTTGGTGATTTTGAGGTTGGTTCTTACTGGGAGGTCCCAGCAACAGATTTCTATTCTTTCATACAGCAATATCATTCTAGATTCTATAAACCTACAGGAGAAGTAGCTTCAGCTGGAAATCAGATTAGATTTAAGAATAAGAAGTTAGACGAGCTTGTTGATAAATTAGTTACTTTACAACCAGAAGATCCTAAGGCAAAAGAATTAGTCGTAGAAATTTTGAAGCTTTTTGTTGAAGAGAATCCTCATCCAATATTTATAATAAACTTAAAGTTTAATGCTCAAGATCATTACTATTGGACTAAATTCCCAACTGCAGATGATCCTTATCAAGCTCCTGTATGGTGGTGGGGTCAATTTAAGTTTATATTGCCTCATATTAGACCTACTGGAAGAAAGTAAAAATGGGTATATAAAGAAATAAAAATACTATTGTTACCCCTGTCCCCTCTTTATAGAGGGGACAGGG
Source organism: uncultured Dictyoglomus sp. (assembly GCA_938039765.1). Classification (GTDB taxonomy): domain Bacteria; phylum Dictyoglomota; class Dictyoglomia; order Dictyoglomales; family Dictyoglomaceae; genus Dictyoglomus. Next base: position 6,353 of record CALHTV010000031.1, read on the forward strand.
GTTAAAAGAGGAGGTTTCAAAATGCATCTTTTTAAAAGATATATTTTACCAAGATTAATTCAATACTTTGTAGTAATTTTTATAGGTATAACTATTGTCTTTTTAGCACCTCGATTTGCCCCTTTGGATCCTGTTATCTCGGTACTTAATCGTATTACTGCTTATGGAGCTCAATATATGGATCCTGAAGCTTTAGAGAAACTCACAGAAACCTTAAAAGAACTTTACGGTTTGAAAGGAAGTATATTTGAGCAATATATAAAATTTTGGGGCCGCCTTTTAAGAGGAGATTTTGGACCCTCTTTAACTATTTTTCCTACCCCTGTAATATCAATCATTAGGAACTCGCTTCCTTGGACTGCAGGACTTCTTGTTATTGCAGCACTTCTCTCTTGGACTATTGGAAATATTTTAGGGGGTTTAGCAGGGTACTTTAGCAGTAAAAGATGGGCTAAGGCTTTATCTGTGATAGCGATGGTTGTTTATCCTATTCCTTATTATATAATGGCATTAATTTTAATTATTCTTTTTGCATATATTTTTCCTATCTTCCCTATTGTAGGAGGATATAGTATAGGTATAACCCCTTCTCTAAGTCTTAGTTTTATTGCTAGTCTTATTAAACATGCCTTTCTTCCAGCTTTATCTCTAGTAATTGTGGGTATAGGTTGGTGGTTTTTAAGTATGAGATCTTTAACTTCTACTATTACTTCTGAAGATTATGTGATTTATGCAGAAACTATGGGTATTCCTAAAAGAAAAATCCTTTTTCAATATGTAATGAGAAATGGAATGCTTCCTCAGATTACTAATCTTGCTCTTCAGATTGGGGGAATTTTTAGTGGGGCTTTGGTGACAGAGTATGTATTTTCTTACCCTGGTATAGGGCAAGTACTTTATATGGCTATAAATAATGGAGACTTTAATCTTCTTATGGGTATAGTAACTTTTTCAATTTTAGGAA
>CALHTV010000032.1 GCA_938039765.1 uncultured Dictyoglomus sp.
TAAAACCAAAGAAATATTACTCCAAGGTTATTCAGGATATTTCTATACTTTAGCTAAAGCTAAATTGAGAGCCTCACCTCAAAAACAAAACTTAAAACATGTGGCTTATAAAATTGTTGATGATGTCAGTTTCTATGTGAATTTAGAAGGTTTAATAGATATCAATAAAGAGAAAGAGAAAATTAAGAAAGAGATAGAAAATCTCTCTAGTCTGATTGATAAAATTCAAAATAGATTGTCTAATAAAGAATTTATAGAAAAAGCCCCTAAGGAGGTTGTTGAAAAAGAAAAAGAAAAGTTAGAATCTTTAACAAGAAAGCTTGAACTTCTTCAGGAAAGATATAATACCTTGGATTAATATTAGGAGGCCAACCATGAAAATATATGGCTTTAAAGGTGGTGTTCACCCTCCAGAGAATAAAGATTTTTCTAAGAATTCCCCCATAGAAAAATTGCCTATTCCTGAAAGACTGATTATCTTAACTCAGCAACATACAGGTGCTCCTTGTGAGCCTCTTGTAAAACCTAAGGATCATGTTTTCAAAGGGCAAAAAATAGGCGATAAACAAGTATTTGTTACTGCTCCTATTCATGCTCCTACTTCTGGGGTTGTTAAAAAAATTGGCTTATATCCTCATCCTAGTGGTAGACTTGTTCTAGGTATAGAGATAGAGCCTGATGGAAAAGATGAAGTTTTTCCAGATCTTCCTAAAAATAAAGCTTGGCATGATTTAGCTCCTGAGGAAATAATACAGAGAATTAGAGAGGCAGGGATAGTTGGGCTTGGGGGTGCTGCTTTTCCTACTCATGTTAAGATTTCACCACCTTCTGAAAAGAAGATAGATACTATTATCTTAAACGGATCTGAATGTGAACCTTATCTCACTATTGACTACAGAATAATGCTTGAGAAGCCTGAGTTAGTAGTCGAAGGTTTAAAGATATTGATGTATACGGTAGGAGTAAAAAGAGGAATTATTGGGGTTGAAGAAAATAAAAGGGATGTGGTTGATAGGCTTAAGAATTATACAGATAGTGAGATTGAGATAGTTGTTCTACCAACTAAGTATCCCCAGGGATCTGAAAAACATCTGATCAAGGCTATTTTAGGACGGGAAGTTCCTTCTGGAGGTCTTCCTTTAGATGTGGGAGTTATTGTAAATAACGTAGGTACAGCTGTGGCCATAGCTGAACACTTTAGAACAGGTTTACCTCTAATCTCAAGAGGCATCACAATTACAGGGAGAGGAGTTTATTCTCCAAAGAATCTTGATGTACTTATAGGTACTCCCGTTAATAAAGTAATTCAGGCTGCAGGTGGATTCAAAGGAACACCAGGTAAAGTTATCTTTGGAGGACCTATGATGGGTGTCGCTATATATGACTTGGAAATCCCTATTATAAAGGGTACTTCTGGGGTATTAGTATTTTCCCAAGAAGAAGTTAAGTATTATGAGCCCATTGAATGCGTGAGATGTGGAAAATGTGTTGATGTATGTCCTATGGGATTAATCCCTACTACTTTAGCAAAATATGTAGAAAAGGGAAAATTAATTGATGCCGAAGAGTTGGGGATCTTAGATTGTATCGAATGTGGATCTTGTAATTACATATGCCCCTCTAGAAGACCGCTTCTTCAGTGGATTAGGATTGGAAAAATAGATATTCTCTCTAAAAGAAGAAGATAAGGGGGAGAAAATAGATGAGATCTGAAGAGACAAAGCTTATAGTTTCGTCTTCTCCTCACATTTATGAGAAAGAGGATGTTTCTTATGCAATGAAGCAAGTTGTATTTTCTCTTATACCTGCTGTAATTGTAGGTACTTATTTGTTTGGTATTTATTCTTTGATAATTGTATTAATTAGTATTCTTTCTGCAGTATTTTGGGAAGGAATATCATTAATAATTAGAAAAAAACCTCTTTATATCTTAGGAGACTATAGTGCAATTGTTACTGGACTTTTACTTGCTTTAACCCTTCCTCCTAATGTTCCCTTCTGGATTCCTGTTGTAGGTACAGCTGTAGCTATAATACTTGCTAAACAAGTCTTTGGAGGATTAGGAGAAAATTTTTTAAATCCAGCCCTAGTAGGAAGAGCATTTTTACTTTCTTCTTGGCCTCAAATTATGACTTCTTGGATAGAACCTAAAAAGGGGATTTTTTGGGCTTCGAATGTTACTACAGCTACTCCTTTGGCTATAGAAAAGCTAAAACTTAGTGGCTATTCTTTACCTAATTACTGGGATCTATTGATTGGCAATAGGGCGGGTTGTATAGGAGAAACTTCTGTGATACTTCTTCTTCTTGGGGGCTTATGGCTTATATATAAGAAAATAGTAGATTGGAGAATACCTTTTTCTTATATTTTGACAGTCTTTATGTTTTCTTTGATAGTAGGAAAGGATCCTATATTTCAAATCCTTTCTGGAGGATTATTCTTGGGTGCTTTTTTTATGGCTACAGATTGGGTAACTACCCCTTTAACTTCACAAGGAAGAGTTATTTTTGGAATTGGAGCAGGACTTTTTACAATAGTGATCCGATTTTGGGGAAGCTATCCTGAAGGGGTTACTTATGGTATTTTAGTTATGAATGCTTTGACTCCTTTAATTGATAAATTTATAAAACCTCGAAAATTTGGAGAGGTGAAAAAATGAAAAATCTTTTAAGATATGGGCTAACGTTGATGCTTATCTGTGGAATTGCAGCAGGAGTTTTAGCTTTTACATATGAAAGAACCCAGAAAATAATAGCACTTAATAAAATAAGAGAAAAAGAGAACTTACTTAAAGAAATGCTTCCTAAAGCAACAAAATTTGTTATGCTTTCTAATACTCCAAAGGCCAATGATTCTTCAGTAAAAATCCATGAAATTTATGTGGGAAAAAACATTGAGTCAATAGTTGGTACAGTATGGGAAGTTAGTACATATGGATATAGCAGTGAGATATTTTTGTTGGTGGCTTTAAGTACTGATAAAAAAATAGAGAAAATTAAGATTCTTTCTCAACAGGAAACACCAGGCTTAGGGACAGAAATTACTAAAAGAGACTTTTTGGATCAATTTATAGGAAAAAATACTCCTAATCTAGAGGTAAATAAAAATATTATGCCTGTTTCTGGTGCTACCATTTCTTCTTCAGCAGTAGTTAGGGCAATAAATGAAGTATTAAGACATAATGGTCTGTAAAAAGGGGGGTAGAACATGAAAGAGTTTTTTAAGTACTTAATTAACGGTATATTTAAAGAAAATCCTGTCCTTGTATTGATGATAGGTTTATGTTCTGTCCTTGCAGTATCAACTACAGTAGAAAACGCTATAGGAATGGGACTTGCGTTCTCTTTTGTAATGATCTTTTCTAATTTGTTTGTATCATCTTTAAGACCTATTATACCAAATAATATAAGAATTCCTATATTTATTGTTGTAATTGCTACCTTTACTACTATAGTTGATTTAATTATCTCTGCTTATTTTCCAGAGCTATATAAAGCTTTAGGAATATTTATTCCTCTAATTGTTGTTAATTGTATAATCATTGGTAGAGCAGAAGGTTTTGCTTATAAACATAATGTTGTAGAGTCACTAGCAGATGGAGTTGGTATTAGTATTGGTTATATTTGGGCTATTGTAGCTCTAGGTCTTATAAGAGAGTTCTTAGGTTCTGGGACTGTTTTGGATAAAGTAATTATTCAAAGTTTTAATCCTGCTAAAGTTTTTTCTATGCCTCCTGGAGCTTTTTGGGGGATTGCATTGCTCATGGGTATATTGAAATGGGTTCAGCAAAAAATAAGCAGGAGGTAAATATTGTATGAACTTATTAGGTAAATTGTTAATTTTATTTATTTCAGCAGCCTTGATAAATAATATTGTGTTCATGAGGTTTTTGGCTCTTTGTCCTTTTGTAGGTATGAGTACTCAAATCGAAGTTTCTTTGGGAATGGGAGCAGCTGTCACTTTTGTTATGGTAATGGCTTCTGTGGTAACCTTTTTTGTTTACTACTATATTCTTGTTCCTTTAAATTTACTCTTTTTAAGAACTATTGCCTTCATATTAGTAATTGCAGTTTTGGTGCAATTAGTTGAGATGGTAATCAGAAAGTTCTCGCCTAATCTTTATAAAGCCATGGGAATATATCTACCTCTAATTACAACTAATTGTGCTATCCTTGGAGTTACTCTCTTAAATATAAATTACGGACATAACCTAATTGAAGCAATAGTTTATGCATTAGGGGTTTCGTTAGGTTTTACTATTGCTTTAATTTTACTAGCTTCTATTAGAGAAAGGTTGTCTTACTCTGATATTCCTAACTTTTGGCAAGGGTATCCTATTGTTTTTATTACAGCTGGCCTTCTTGCTCTAATTTTTCTGGGTTTTCAAGGATTGGCTCATTAAGGAGGTAAAAAATGAGTTTAGTAATAATAGCTTCTGTAGTTTTAGGAGTTATAGGATTGCTATTTGGAATTGGCTTAGCTGTTGCCGGTGAGAAATTTAAAGTTGAAATAGATCCTAGGCTTGCTCAGATAATGGAGGCTTTGCCAGGTAGTAATTGTGGTGCTTGTGGTTATCCTGGATGTGAAGGTTGTGCAAGAGCTATATTAGAAGGTAAAGCTCCATATACTGCATGTGTGGTTGGAGGAGAAAGGGTTGCTAAAAGTATAGGAGAAATATTAGGTGTTAAAGAAGATATTAGGGTAGTGAAAAATGTAGCATTTTTAAAATGCCAAGGAGGAAGGGGTATTACTCAAGAAAAATACATTTATATGGGCATTGAAACTTGTAAAGCAGCTAATATAGTTCAAAATGGTCCTAAAGCATGTCCAACAGGATGTTTAGGATTTGGAGATTGTGTAAGAGCATGTCCTTTTGATGCTATACATATAGGAGAAAATGGCCTTCCTCATATAGATATGGAGAAGTGTACTGGATGTGGTTTATGTGTAAAAGCTTGTCCTAAAGGTATTTTAACTTTACTTCCTATGAATATTCCCCTTCTTTTAGGATGTAAAACTGAATTGCCAGGCCCTGAAGCGAGGAAAGTATGTTCTCATGCTTGTATTGGTTGTGGAATTTGCGAAAAGGTATGCCCTAAAGGTGCGATTAAGATGAATGGAAGATTTCCTGTAATTGATTATGAGCTTTGTGATGGTTGTGGGGTTTGTGTGGAGAAATGTCCTACAAAAGCTCTAATACTATTAAAACGTTAATAATACTTCTATTCATAGTTCTTCTTATTTTATTATATGCTGGAAGACTAAATGAAACAAAAAGTTTCAATAAAAGTGGTATCTTTATGGATACCTATGTAAGTATAGAGATCCAGGGTAAGGAGGGAGAAAAAGCTTTAGAAGCTTGCTGGAAAAAATTAGAAGATTTAAGTATTAAATTCGATAGATTCAATTCTGAGAGCGAAATATATAAGATAAACTCCAATTCTGGAAATTGGGTTAAAATTTCTAATGATACCTTAGATTTGTTAAAGAAAGCAATACATTTTGCAAAAGTCTCAGAAGATCTTTTTGATCCTAC
>CALHTV010000033.1 GCA_938039765.1 uncultured Dictyoglomus sp.
GTTTAAAGGTACTTTAGGCTCAATTTTGATTTTACCTTTATATTTTCTATGTAATTCTAAAGATTCTTTATATATATCCATTTAATCCTCCTTTTCTGGATAAACAACTTTTATATGGACCTCTTCAAGTTGTTTAGGATCTACATCAGAAGGGGCACCAGTGAGCAAACATGTTCCACTTTGAGTTTTAGGAAAAGCTATAACGTCTCTTAATGAATTAGAGTTAGTCAAAATAGCTATAATTCTATCTATTCCTAAAGCAATTCCTCCATGAGGGGGTGCACCATATTCAAAAGCCTCGAGGAGAAATCCAAATTTTCTTTTTGCTTCTTCAGGAGGAATATTTAATATACTAAACACTTTTTCTTGAATTTCTCTTTTATGTATTCTTATACTTCCACTACCAAGTTCTGTACCATTTAGTACTAAGTCGTAACATTGTGCTTTTACTTTTAAAGGGTCTTTGTCTAATAATGGCAAATCCTCCTCTTTAGGGGAAGTAAAGGGATGGTGTTCTGCAACAATTCTTTTTTCTTCCTCATCATACTCAAACAGTGGAAAATCAGTAATCCATAGAAAGGAAAGTCCTTCTTTTTTAGGTATATTAAATAAATTCGCAATTTCTAATCTTATAATCCCTAAAATTTTAACTACTTCTTTCCAATCCCCAGCTATACAGAAAAAAGAATCTCCTGGCTGAAGATCTAAATACTTTTTCAATTTGTTTTTCGTCTCTTCGTCTAAATATTTACTGATTGACGATTTTAATTCTTCTTCTAAAGAGAACCACATTATACCTTTGCCTTTTAGTTCTCTTACTTTATTTTCAATAGTACTCCATTCCTTCCTCGAAGGAAGAATATTTTTTAAAGGAATACCTTTAATTACACCTTTCTTTTCTAAAGTACTTTTTATAAAATCTAATGGTAGATCTTTTAAAACTTCCGTGACATCTATTATTTTTAGGTCATATCTTAAGTCTGGTTTATCGCTTCCGTAAGTATTCATAGCCTCTTCGTAAGTAAGACGAGGAAAAGGGATCTCTAAATCTAATCCCAAAGTTTTTTTGAGTGTTTCTTTAAATAGTTCTTCAATTAAATTAAAAATATCTTCTTGGGTAACAAAGGACATTTCAAGATCTAACTGGGTAAACTCTGGCTGTCGATCAGCTCTTAAGTCTTCATCTCTGAAGCATCGGACAATTTGAAAATAGCGATCAAAACCGGAGACCATCAATATTTGTTTAAACAATTGGGGAGATTGGGGTAGAGCGTAAAATTTTCCAGGTTGGAGTCTACTCGGAATTATAAAATCTCTTGCTCCCTCCGGTGTACTAACAATAAGATATGGTGTTTCTATCTCTAGGAATCCATTCTTAGAAAGAAAGTTTCTGAGAGCCAATATAAAATTATGCCTAAAAATTAAATTAGATTGCATTTTTTCTCTTCTTAAATCTAAATATCGGTATTTTAGTCTTACTGTTTCATCTATTTCTTTATTGGACCAAAGATTAAAAGGAAGAGGTTTTGAAGTATTCTCTATAATTATGTCATTGACTTCTATTTCTACTTCTCCTGTTGGTATTCTTGGATTTTCCATACCCTCAGGTCTTTTTCTGACTTTACCTTCTACAGTTATAACCCATTCGTTTCCCAAAGTATCTGCTATACTGTAGCTTTTTTGAGATATAGAAGGATCAAAAACCAGTTGAACAATCCCACTTCTGTCTCTCAAGTCTACAAAAATAAGTCCACCGTGATGTCTTATTCTATGAACCCATCCAGAAAGTATTACTTTTTCTCCAATGTTTTGGGTATTAATTTCTCCACAATAGTGAGTTCTTTTCAAGTTAAGTCCCACCTTTCTTTCTATGAAAATGAAAATTCTTAGTAATTATAACATAGTATTTAAGGTTTCTATTAGGTTATCTATAGAGATGTTTTTTTCTTCTCCAGATTTAAAATCTCTAATTTTTATAAAATTCCTTTCTATTAGAGAAGAATTAATGATTAGAACAAAGTCTGCTCCTATTTTGTCAGCTAATCTTAGTTGAGCTCTTAGAGGTTCCTCTAAAGGACCTACCTCTACTTTAAAATTTTTTTGCAATACTTGAGAAATTTCAATTGCTTTTTTAAGATAGTTTTCATCTTCAATAGCTAAGAATAGAAGTTTTTGTTTTTCAATTCCAAGTTTGGCCTGTTGTTTTAATAGAAGTATAAGTCTTTCTATACCTAAGGCAAACCCTAATCCTGGAATTTGTGGTCCTCCGTAGGTTTCTACTAAGTTGTCATACCTTCCGCCTCCAACTACAGCATTTTGAGCACCAAGAGTAGTGGTGGTTATTTCGAATACCGTTCTTGTGTAGTAATCAAGGCCTCTTACCAGCTTAGGGTTGATTTTGTAATTCAAATTTGCAATTGAAAGATAGTTGGTTACTTTGTCAAAATGTTTTTTACAATCTTCGCATAAGAAATCTAAGGGTTGTGGAGCATCCTCTTTTAAGGATATAACCTTTTCATCTTTAGAGTCTAAAATTCTCAAGGGATTTCTTTCTAATCTCTCTTTGTCAATAGGTGATAATAAATCTTCATATTTAGAGAAATAACTTTTTAGAGCCTCTCTATATTTAGGTCTACATTGCGAACATCCCAAAGAGTTTATCTCTACTTCTATATTCTCTAATTCTAAACTTTTTAAAATTTCTACTGCTATATTTATTACTTCAAAATCTATATAAGGATCTTTTCTACCTAAAACTTCTACTCCTAATTGGTGAAATTGTCTATATCTACCAGCTTGTGGCCTTTCGTACCTAAACATGGGCCCTATATAGTAAACTTTCCACACGGGTTTAGAGGTGTAGATTTTATTTGTTAGATATGCTCTTATGACTCCAGGTGTTCCTTCAGGTCTCAATGTTAATGATCTTCCCTTTTTATCAGTGAAAGTATACATCTCTTTCATGACTATATCAGTGGTTTCTCCTGTTCCTTTAACAAATAACTCGGTATATTCGAAAATTGGAGTTCTTATTTCTTCGTAATTGTATTTCTCAAAAATACTGCGAGCAGTTTTTTCTATTAGATGCCAGTAGGGAATTTCTTCGGGAAGAATATCTTGTACTCCTCTGGGAAGTCCTATCTTCATTCCTTTGACCTCCTAGGTTTTTTAAGTTCTTTAGTGTCTAAAATTATAGTCACAGGCCCATCATTTATAATTTCTACCTCCATATATGCCTGAAATTCTCCTTCTTTAACTTTTTCTCCTTGGTTTTTTAAATATTCAATAAATTTCTTGTATAGCTCATAAGCTTTTGTTTTTTCTGCGGCCTCTTTAAAATCAGGCCTTTTACCCCTTCTACAGTCTGCAAGAAGGGTAAATTGAGAGACAATTAAAAATTCTCCCTTGATATCATTTATAGTTAGATTCATTTTTCCATTGTTATCAGGGAAAATTCTTAAGTTTCTTATTTTGTCAGCTAAAAGAGATATATCTTCTTCAGTATCATCTTTTGAAATTCCTAAGAAAACCAAGAGTCCTTGAGATATTTCACTTATTATATTTCCATTTGTTCTTACAGATCCTCTTTTAACTCTTTGAACTACAGCTTTCATTTAGATTTTCATAGCTCTCCTTACCGAGATTACGTCTGATAATTTTTTAATCTCTTCCATAAGATAATAAAATACAGGAGGATTGTCAATCTCAACAATAATTTTAATCCTTGCTATACCATCTTTTCCAACTTTGGTACCCAAATCCAAAATATTTATTCTTGCTTGAGAGACTCTTTCTATAAGATCTCTGAGAAGTCCTACTCTATCTATAGCCTCTATTTCTAGACCAGTTTTATATTTTCCACTTTTGAGTTTTTGCCATTCTATAGGGACTACTCTTTCAGGATATTTCTTTTTTAAGTTAATTAAGTTAGGGCATTCGACTCTATGTATTACAATGCCCCTTCCCTTTGAGATATATCCTATAACCTGATCTCCGGGTATAGGATGACAACATTCTGCAATTCGTATCATTATATTTTCCAAGCCTGAGATTTCTATGCCTTCTACCAATTTTTCCCTTTCTTTTTCTGCAATCGTTATTACTATTTCCCTTTTATATTCCTTTCTGAACCTTTCTATAAATTGTTGTGGGGTAATTTCTCCGGTGCCTACACTTAAAAGGAATGATTCTACTTCTTTAAAACCTGTCTCAGTTAAAAATTCCTTTGCTATTGAGTGTTCTAATAAATCATTCAAGAAGATCTCATTTTTTTGAAACATTTCTCTTAACCATTCTTCATTTCGATTTATTTCAGCTTCAAGAAGTTCTTTTCCTTTTTGTATTGTTTCTTCACGAGCCAATTTTTTAAAGTATTGTTTAATTTTGTTCTTAGCTTGTGTTGTTTTAACAATATTGAGCCAATCTCTACTTGGTTTTCCTTCTTCCTTACTAGTGATTATTTCAACAATATCACCATTCTGTAAGACATAGTTAAGAGGTACAATTTTTCCATTAACTTTTGCTCCTCTACAACGATGTCCTACTTCTGTGTGGATTGCATAAGCAAAATCAATAGGAGTAGAACCTTGAGGCAAAGCTATGACATCTCCTTTGGGGGTAAAAACATAAATTTCTCTCTCAAATAAGTCACTTTTTACAGATTCCAAAAATTCTTGATCGTCGGCAAGTTCCCTTTGCCATTCTAGAAGTTGTCTTAGCCAGGAAAGTTTCTCTTCAAAAGAGTCAGGCCTTTTTATCTCTTCCTTATATAACCAGTGGGCTGCAACACCATACTCTGCTATTCTATGCATTTCCCAGGTTCTTATTTGTACCTCTAAGGGTTTTCCATCCATTGCAATTACAGTAGTATGTAAAGATTGATAGTTATTTGACTTTTTGTTAGCAATGTAATCTTTAAATCTTCCAGGTACAGGTCGCCATAAGTTATGAATAATGCCAAGTACTTCGTAGCATTCTTTCTCACTATTTACAATGATTCTTACACCTAAAAGATCGTACATTTCTTCAATCTCTATTCCACGTCTAAGCATTTTTTGATATATACTGTAAAGATGTTTTGCTCTTCCTGTTACTTCTGCTTTTATTTCTGCTTTGTCAAGCTCAGCTTTTATTATCTCAATCGCTCTTTCTATAAATTTTTCTCTCTCCTTTCTTGTTTCGGAGACTTTTTTGGCTACATAACGATATTTATCAGGTTCTAAGTATCTAAAAGCTAGATCTTCTAGACGCCATTTTATATCCCATACTCCTAATCTATGAGCAAGAGGAGCATATATCTCTAAAGTCTCTTTTGCTATCTTTTTTTGCTTCTCTTCTTCGTGATATTGCAAAGTTTGCATATTATGTAAGCGATCTGCGAGTTTAATTATAATTACTCTAATGTCTTTTGCCATTGCTATAAACATCTTTCTTAAGTTTTGGGCTCGATAAGCTTCTGTAGGATAGAAACTTAGTTTTTCTAATTTTGTTATGGCTTCTACAAGGGAGAGCACATCCTTCCCAAATTCTTTTTCAATCATTTCTCTATTTATATTTGTATCTTCTAGTACATCGTGGAGAAGCCCTGCGATAACAACCGTTTCCTCCATACCTAGATTGATTAATATTTTAGCTACCTCTACAGGATGAACTATATATGGCTCTCCCGATTTTCTTTTTTGATCTTTATGGGCATTTTGGGCAAAGATAAAGGCTTTCTTCAGGTTTTCTGAAGAGTATTTATTAGTAGCTAATATAAGTAGTTCTTGTAATAATTCTTCCTCATTTTTCATAATTTTATAAATTATACAACAATTACGCTAAAGAATAAAGAATAATCCTATTGCCGCACTTAATCCTAATAGGCCTCCAAATATAAATGTAGCTTGAGGACCTAATAAGCTCCATAAAAATCCTGCTATAAGAGAGGCAGGAAATAGTCCGATTCCTACTAAAGTAGCATGAAGTCCAATTACTGTTGCTCTTATATTAGAGGGTGCAAGGTCGGATATTAGAGCTTTTTCTACTCCTTCAGTAAAAGCAATATATAGTCCGTATAATGAGAAGAGTAACCAAAGATGAATTTGGGTATATGCGACGGCAAATCCTAAATATACTAAGCCGTAAAAGGTATAGCCCAATATTAGCAATTTATTCCTTCCGATCTTGTCAGAAATATATCCTGCAGGA
>CALHTV010000034.1 GCA_938039765.1 uncultured Dictyoglomus sp.
AAAATAAAAAGTGTAAGTATTTGTAGGACTAATACCTTTTATTCCAGAAGGTAGAAGTTGAGGTGGAACGTATACCTTTTTAGTTTTTTCTCCATAAATCTGATAAAAGAGTATAGTATTTAACTTAGGAGAATATTCAAAAGAATAAATAATCCTCTCTCCTTTAACTATAGATAGTTCTGAGGCATATCTTGAATTTATGATGACCTCATGAGACAAAATAAAGGTATAAACCCTTAACCAGTAGAAGATGTGAAGAAGCATGTATAGTGAAAGAAAGAATATAGAGAGGAGTAAAAAATAAATTACAGCTCTCTTATACTTTTTAAGCTTGGCATAAATAACTAAAAAACTTTTCATTTAAAAATAAACCCCGGGGAGAATACCCCGGGGGATAATATTTATAAAAATTTTATGGAGCAGTATAGGTTAAGGTGTATGCGTTTGCTGTGCTTGTATATCCTAAATAATTTTCATTACCAGATGTAGCCCAATAGGTTGAAGTTTGTGAGACATCAACGGCAGTATATGCCTTATTATTATATGGACATACAACGGGTTCAGCAAAATAAGTTGGATCTGACAAGAATGAAGAAAAGTTTGTTAAAGTTGGATATGTGTTGTTTTTATTTCTGTAATATTCAAGGCTTGTTCTTATAATTGCTATGTTAGATTTTTGAGCTGATCTTTTTGCATCTGCCACTGCATCAAAATATCTTGGTAAAGCAATGGCTACTAGGATTCCTAAAATTGCGATTACTACTAAGAGCTCTAAGAGTGAAAAACCTCTACTATTCTTCAAAATATTCACCTCCTTTCATATTTAAAATATTTTTTAAAATTATTCTTTTTGTATTATAGCATTTTTAATTAAGTTTTCAACAATACATTATTATCTTCTAAATAGTCTCACCATATTAAACATAGGCAGATACATGGATATAACAATAAAGAATACGACTACTCCTAAAAAAATGGTCAAGGCAGGTTCTATCATAGAGGTAATTCTCTTTGTACCTATATCTATTTCTCTCTCTGCAAATCTTGTATATTCTTCAAGCATGGTATCAAGTCTACCGCTTCTCTCCCCTACCACAATCATTTGCTTCAAAAGAGGAGTAAAAACCTCTTCATCCATCATATCAGACAGATTTCGCCCTTCTAAAACCCCTGATAACATCTTTCTTAAATGTTCAGAGAAATATAGGTTTCCTATCACATCTTCTAATATTTCTAAGGATTGGGTTATCAATATACCTCCTGTGATAAGAACATAAAAGGTACTTGTAAATCTTGCAAGAAGTATTTGCCTCCATAACTTTCCTATTTTAGGAATTTTTAATTTATATTCATCCCACCATCTCTTGACCTTTTTATTCTTCAAACTTTGCCTTACTCCCACAATAAAAAGGGAAATAAGGATTAGTATTATCAAAATATTGTTTTTAATGAAATTGCCAAGAGAAATGGTAATCCTTGTGGGTAGAGGAAGGGGAACATTAGTTCTTGCATAGACCCTTTGAAAAGTAGGAATTACAAAGGTCAACATAAAAATTACTACAATTATCGCTGCAATTGTAACAATAAGAGGGTATGTAGTGGCTGATTTTATCTTTTCCCTTAACTCATGCTGAAGATCAAAATACTTAGAAAGCTTATCCAACATTACGTCAAGACTTCCTGTGACTTCTCCAGCCCTAACAAGACTTATAAATATTTTAGGAAATACATTTGGATATCTGCTTAAAGCTTCTGAAAGACTCAATCCTGCATCCACATTCTTTCTTACATCAAAGAGTACATCTCTAAAGTAGGCATTGTCAGTTTGGGTAGCAAGAGTTGACAAACATTCAGTTAAAATTATTCCAGATCTAAGTAAGGTTGCGAATTGAGAAGTAAATAACACCAACTCTGGAAGGGTAACCTTTTTCTTATAAGTGAGAGTTTTCCACAAATCTGATTCTTTCTTTACAGAAACTACATATAGTTTTTTAGCTTTTAAAAGCTTTCTTACTTCCCTTTCGGAAGAGGCTTCTAAAATTCCTTTATATATTTTTCCTTGTAGGTCCTTAGCTACATACCTGAAGGAGGGCAAATCAACTCTCCTCCCAGGCTATTACTCTTCTTATCTCATCAATAGTAGTGATTTTGTTTAGAACTTTTTCTCTAGCATTCATAAATAGGGTTTTCATTCCTTCTTTAAGGGCAGTATTTCTTATCTCGTCTATGGATGCACCAGAATTTATCAAACTTCTTATATTTTTAGTAATTCTAAGAATTTCAAAAACTCCAGTTCTTCCTGTATATCCAGTATAATTACAGAAGAGACAACCCTTTCCTCGAGCAAGAGTTATATTTTTACCTTCCTCTTTTGTTAGACCAAGTTCTTCAATCTCCTCAGGAGATGGGGTATATTCTTCTTTACAGGAAAGGCATATAGTTCTTACTAATCTCTGTGCTACGATGCCAATTAGAGAGGAGGCTATAAGAAAAGGCTCAACTCCCATTTGGACAAGCCTTGCAATAGCGCTTGCAGAGTCATTAGCGTGGAAGGTACTCAAGAGCAAATGCCCTGTTAAGGCTGCTTCTATGGAGGTATTTAGGGTTTCGGTATCTCGTATTTCGCCTACCATGATTATATTGGGATCAAGTCTTAGAATATTTCTAAGTCCTGCTGCAAAATCTATACCTATTCGGGGTTGTATCTGAATTTGATTTATGCCCGGGAGAGCATATTCTACAGGATCTTCAAGGGTGATTATATTCACTTCAGGTTTGTTTAATACATTAAGAGCAGAATACAAAGTAGTAGTTTTTCCACTTCCTGTAGGACCTGTCACAAGGATCATACCAAAAGGTCTCTTTATAAGATTTTCAAAAACTTTCAAATCGTAATCTGACATTCCTAATCTATCAAGTTCGATAAGTACCTTGGTTTTATCTAAAAGCCTTATTACTACCATTTCACCATAAGTAGCCCCAATAGAAGCTACACGCAGGTCAAAAACTCTATTTTCATATCTATAGGTAGCTCTACCATCTTGAGGTCTTCTTTTTTCTGCTATATCCATTCCAGAGATTACTTTTATTCTTGTAACTACCGCATCTTGAACCTCTTTAGGAATGGTCATTATATCATAGAGTATTCCATGTATCCTGTATCTTACCTTCATTTCCTTTTCTTGAGGGTCTAAGTGAATATCACTGGCATTTCTGTTTATGGCTTCATTTATTATGGATGATACAAGTTTTACAATTGGGGCTTCCTCTACCCCTAAGGCTGGGGGTATCTCTACAGTAGGTTCTGGAGCAGTTTTTTGAAAGTCTTGTACTACTGTAAGGGTTGTCTTTTCTAAGGGAAAAAGTTTAGATATTGCTTGGTTAAACTCCTTATCTGTAATGATAAAAATTCTTATAGGAGATTTAACAATTCTTCTTATTTCATTTATTACCACAGGATCTATAGGGGGTACAACTGCTATATGTAAGACGCCAGACTCTCTTTTAATGGGAATAAATTTATATCTTCTTAATAGATTCTCTGGAAAACTCTTTGCAACCTTTTCATCTATCTGAACCTCAGCCAGTGAAATATATGGAATTTCGCTCTGTTTTTCTAAAACCTTTCCTATATCTTCCGGTTTTACATATCCTCTTTCTATAAGAATTTGTCCAAGTTTTGCTCCTGTCTTTTTTTGCTCTTCAAGAGCTTTTTCTAGCTGTTCTTTAGTGATCAGCCCTTGCTCTAATAAATATTCACCTAAGGGCTTTTTTTCCTTCATAATTTATTTAACTCTTCTTCAAGAAGGTTTTTAACCACATCAAGACTTGCTCTACCCCTTGTTTCTTTCATCACCTGACCAACCAAAAAATTTATAACTTGTTTTTTACCCTTTTTCCAATCTTCCACTGCCTTACTATTATTTGATATAACATTTTTAATTATATCTTGCAAATAGGAAGTATCGGATACAACTCTAAGGCCTTCTCTTTCTATTATAACCAAAGGATCCTCTTTTTTGGTAAGATATCTTCTTAAAACTTCTTTAGCCACAGGCCTTGTGATTTCATTTTTATCTACCATCTCTATTAACTTTACAAACCTTTCAGAGTCTATATCTAGGTCTTTAAATTCAAGCTTATTTTCATTTAAATAACTTAGTATCTCCACTGACAGCCAGCTATGAAGATTTTTGGCGTTTCCATAAATTCTTAATGCTTTGTCAAAAAAGTCTGATAAATCTTTGTCAGATACAAGAATCTCCACATCCACAGGAGAAAGCTCTAAAGCTAAATATCGTTCTCTTCTTTTTGCTGGAAGTTCGGGTATCTCGCTTTTTAATTTATTTTTCATTTCTTCAGTTACCATTAAGGGGGGAAGATCTGGTTCTGGAAAATATCTATAATCTTCTGCTTCTTCTTTACTTCTTAAACTTACAGTTTTTTGATTCTTTTCATCCCAATGTCTTGTTTCTTGGATAACTTCTTCGCCTCTTTTTAAGATTTCAATCTGCCTCTCTATCTCATATTCAAGGGCTTTTTCGAGAGAAAAGAAAGAATTAACATTCTTAATTTCTGTTCTTGTTCCAAATTTACCTTCCTCGGTCTGAATAGATATGTTAGCATCACACCTTAGGGAACCCTTTTCCATATCACCACTACTAATACCCAAATATCTCAATATAAGTCTTAACTCTTGTAAAAAAAGTCTTGCCTCTTTAGGAGAATTTATATCAGGCTCTGTAACTATCTCAATGAGAGGTATTCCTGCTCTATTGAAATCCACAAGACTGTAGTCAGATTCAGAGAGTCTATCTCCAGAGCCTATATGGAGAAGTTTTCCTGCATCTTCTTCAAGATGAATCCTTTTTATTCTTACTCTTTTTATTTCTCCATCTACATAAAGGTCTATATATCCATTTCTACACAATGGTAGATCATATTGAGAAATCTGATATCCCTTAGGAAGATCGGGATAGAAATAATTCTTTCTATCAAATTTGGAATAATTAGATATTTCACAATTTAAGGCAAGACCGGCCTTAATAGCATATTCCACTGCCTTTTTATTTACTACAGGCAAAACTCCTGGAAAACCCATACAAATAGGACAAACATTAGTGTTAGGAGGCAAATTTTCATGCTCAGTACTACAAGAGCAAAATAGTTTTGTCTTTGTAGATAATTGGGCGTGAACTTCAAGACCAATAACAGGCTTATACATCTCTATACTCTCTCCTTATTAGGAAGGGTAGGATATTTCTTTGAAAAATCTACAAATTGTTGATAAGCATAGGCAAATTGGAGCAATTTATCCTCTGTAAAGAAGGAACTCATGAATTGAATTCCTACAGGAAGATTATTGTAGAAGCCAGCAGGCATAGATATGGCTGGAATTCCTGCAAGATTTACTGGAATGGTCATTATATCTGTTAAATACATTTGTAGTGGGTCAGATATCCTTTCTCCAAGCTTAAAAGGCAAAACAGGACTTGTAGGTGATGCTATAATATCTACTTTTTTAAAGGCCTCCTCAAACTCTATCCTTATTAGTCTTCTTACCTTTGTGGCTTTTAAATAGTATGCATCATAATATCCTGCACTTAAGGCATAGGTTCCAAGAATTATTCTTCTTTTTACCTCACTTCCAAAGCCCTTTCCTCTGGTCTGTTTGTACATAGAAATGAGATCTTCTGCAGTAAAGTCTCTATAACCGTATTTTACCCCGTCATATCGAGCAAGGTTTGAACTTGCCTCTGAAGTAGAGATTATATAATAAACTGGAAGGGCATACTCAAGAGAAGGTAAAGATATTTCTTCAATAGTTACTCCCATTTCTTTGAATACACCAAAAGAATTCTCAAGGGTCTTAAGTACTTCCTCTGAGACTCCCTTATACCAAAGCTCTTTTGGAATTCCCACTCTCCAATTTTTAACACTTTTTCCCAAGCCCTCTAAATAATTAGGAATTTCGTAAGGAGATGATGTTGAGTCCATAGGATCATGTCCTGCAATAATTTGAAGTGTTATTGCTATATCTTCTACGGTTCTTCCAAAAGGTCCTATCTGATCTAATGACGAAGCAAAAGCAACGAGTCCAAATCTAGAGACTAACCCGTAAGTTGGTTTTAGTCCTATCACTCCTGTAAAAGATGCAGGAAGCCTTATAGACCCTCCCGTATCTGAACCTAAGGATATAGGAGCCTCACCAGCAGAGACGCATGCTGCAGATCCTCCGCTTGACCCACCGGGTACTCTTTCTATATCCCAAGGATTTTTGGTAGGACCAAAAGCAGAATTTTCGCAAGAAGATCCCATAGCAAATTCATCTAAATTTGTTTTTCCAATTATAATGGCACCATTTTCTTTTAGTCTTTTTACTACTGTGGCATCATAAGGTGGTATAAAGTTTTCAAGAATTTTTGAGGCACAAGTAGTCTTTATATTCTTTGTAAGAATATTATCTTTAATAGCGATAGGAATACCATACAAAGGAAGATTTGGAGATTTGCTTTCAAGTTCTTTGATTTGCTTCTCTATATCTTCGTAAGGTATATGTAAGAAGGCGTTAATATAAGGTTCCCACTCTTTTATTTTCTCAAGATAACTTTCGACAACTTCTTTAACGTTAGCCTCTTTATTTTCATAAATTTTTTTAATCTCTCTTAAAGTTCTCATTCTTCCCTCTTCATTATCCTTGGTATTTTAAATCCTAAATCCTCAATTTCAGGAGCATTTTTAAAAGCTTCTTCCTGAGATATACTTTCTTTTACTTCGTCCTCTCTCCAAATGTTATAAAGAGGTAGTACATGAGCCATAGGTTCCACATTTGAAGTGTCAAGCTCTTGAAGTTTCTTAAAATAATCAAGAATATTCTGTAGTTGTTTTGTAAAAAGTTCTTCCTCCTCTGGAGTAAGATGTAATCTTGCAAGATGCGCTGTCTTCTTAAGTTGTTCTTTAAAGTCTCTTCTCTCCATACTCTTAATATAAATGACAAGCCACAAAGTGGCCCGGATTAATTTCTTTTAAAATTGGCTCCTCTTTTGAGCAAATATCCATTACACTAGGACATCTGGGATGGAATCTACATCCTGAAGGAGGATTTACAGAGCTTGGAACGTCTCCAGTAAGTACAATCTTTTTTCTTTTCTCTGCCACTTCAGGATCTGGAATAGGTATAGCAGAAAGCAAAGCCTGAGTATATGGATGAAGAGGAGAATTATACAGATCATCATTATTGGCTATTTCTACAATTTTTCCCAAATACATCACAGCAATTCTGTCACATATATGTCTTATAACTGCTAAGTCATGAGATATGAAAAGATAAGTTAATTTGAATTCTTTTTGAAGATCTTGCATCAAATTAATTATCTGAGATCTTATTGAAACATCCAATGCAGAAGTTGGTTCATCAGCGACTATAAATTTGGGATTCAAGGCAAGAGCTCTTGCTATTCCTATTCTTTGCCTCTGACCACCCGAAAATTCATGAGGATATCTTGTGGCATGATAAGGAGCAAGCCCCACAAGTTCTAAAAGTTCCTGAACTCTTTTTTCCTTTTCTTGAGAGTTTCTTACAATACCATGAACTTCTAGTGGTTCTCCTATAATTTCACTTACAGTCATTCTTGGATTTAGAGAAGAATAAGGATCCTGAAATATTATCTGCATATCCTTTCTAATTTTTCTTAAATCTTTATTAGAAAGCTTTGTAATATCAATCCCATCAAAAATTATTTGTCCATCGGTTGGTTCAAGAAGTCTTATAATAGTCCTTGCTACAGTACTTTTACCACACCCTGATTCCCCAACAAGACCTAAAGTTTCTCCTTTTCTTATGTAAAAACTTACATCATCAACGGCCTTTACATCACCCACATGCTTTGATAATATTATTCCTCTCTTTATTGGAAAATATTTTTTAAGATTTTTTACTTCTATTATGATCTCTTCAGAAAAGTTATTCATAGGACCTCCTAAGATTTTTAGCATGTATACAACGAGAGTAATGTCCTGGTTCTATTTCTACAAGGTCAGGAATTTGCTCAAAGCATTCAGGAGTTTTATATGGACATCTTTCAGCATAATAGCAGTAATTAGGAAGAGAGACCAAGTCAGGAGGTTGACCTTCTATTGCTTTTAATCTATCTTTTCTTACATCAAGCCTAGGAACTGATTCTAAAAGTCCTATGGTATACGGATGAGAAGGTCTCTTGAATATGGTCTTTACATCAGCATATTCTACAACCTTTCCAGCGTACATTACAAGAACATTATGACATGTTTCTGCCACTACTCCCATATCATGGGTTATAAGTATCAAAGACATACCTAACTCTTTTTGGAGTTGTTTTATAAGATCTAAGATTTGAGCTTGAATAGTTACATCAAGAGCTGTAGTAGGCTCATCAGCAATTAAGACTTCAGGATTACAGGAAAGGGCCATTGCAATCATAACTCTTTGTCTCATTCCTCCACTAAACTGGTGGGGATACTCATCTATTCTCTTACTTGCTTCGGGTATCCTAACCAATTCTAACATTTCAATAGCCTTTTTCCTTGCTGATGTTTTATCTAACTTTTGATGCAAAATTATAGCTTCCATTATTTGATCTCCAATGGTAAATACAGGGTTTAATGAGGTCATGGGATCTTGAAAAATCATAGATATTTTATTACCTCTAATCTCTCTCATTTCAGTCTCTTTCTTCTCAAGCAGGTTCTCTCCCCTATACCAAATTTCGCCCCCCATGATTTTTCCTGGCGGATCTTGGATTAACCTCATTATAGAAAGAGCTGTTACACTCTTTCCGCTTCCAGACTCTCCAACTATACCTAAGCTTTCTCTTTTACTAATACTAAAACTAACATCGTCAAC
>CALHTV010000035.1 GCA_938039765.1 uncultured Dictyoglomus sp.
GATGTTAAAGATGTGTTTAACTTAATTAAAGATCTTAAACCTAAAATTGTTATACCTATGCATTATAAAACAGAGTACACAACAGATTGGCCTATTTTACCTTTGGATAAATTTTTAAAAGAGATTAAAGCTTATTATAAAATAGTAGAGATAAAAACAAACCATATAGAAATAGTAAAAGAAAAATTGCCTAAGGAAACTGAGATCTGGATTCTTAATTATAAATAATTTCTCTACTGTGATATAATAAAAATCATGAAAAATAAGGAAGTTGCACAAATCTTAGACGAAATAGCTACGCTCTTAGAAATAAAAGGAGAAAATAAGTACAAGATTGCTGCTTATCAAGAAGCAGCAAGAAGGATTGAAAATCTAACGGAAGATATCGAAAAACTATTTAAAGAAGGCAAATTATACCACATTAAGGGAGTAGGAGAAAGTATTGGACAAAAGATAAAGGAATATCTAACTACAGGTAAAGTAAGTTATTTAGAAGAACTAAGAAAAGAAATACCTACGGAAATAATTGAACTTTTAAAAATTCCAGGAATTGGCCCTAAACTAGCTTATAGATTATATACAGAATTAGGAATAAAGGACATAGATTCTCTAGAAAAAGCTGCAAAAGAAGGGAAAATAAGAATTCTCCCAAGATTAGGTCCTAAAGTAGAACAAAATATTTTAGAAGCGATTAAAGAGTATCGAGAAAAACAAGCAACTCCTGAAAGGATACCTTTAGGAGTTGCTTTACCTTTAGTAGAAGAAATTCTTGTTTATCTTTCTCAATTTCCATTCCTAGAAAATATAGTCCCAGCAGGTAGTGTAAGAAGAAAAAAAGAGACTATTGGAGATATAGATATATTAATAACTACATCTGATATGGAACGAGTTAATCAGGTGCTTAAAAATCTTCCTATATTGAGAAATATTCTTGCGGCAGGCTCTACAAAAACAAGTATTATTGTTGAACCAGGTATACAAGTAGATTTTAGAGTAGTAGATAAAAGTTCCTTTGGGGCAGCACTACAATATTTTACAGGATCTAAAGCTCATAATATAAAGCTTAGAGAATTAGCAATAAAAAAAGGACTAAAGATAAACGAATATGGAGTTTTTAGAATTAGCGATAATAAAAAGATAGGGGGAGAAAAAGAAGAAGAAATCTATGAAATACTTGGCTTACAATATATACCTCCTGAATTAAGAGAAGACCAAGGAGAAATTGAAGCAGCTATAGAAGGAAAGTTACCTCACCTTATCACTGAAAAGGATCTTTTAGGAGATATGCATGTACATACTGATTGGAGTGATGGAGCAAACACATTAGAAGAGATGGTGGAAACTGCTTATAGACTTGGCTATAAATATGTAGTTATCTCTGATCATAGTCAGGCTCTTGGTGTAGCAGGAGGTCTTACTCCTGAACAGATAGAAAAACAGAGGTTAAGGATATATGAACTAAATAAAAAATATAAAGATTTTAAAATTCTCCACAGCATTGAGGCAAATATACTGAGTGACGGAAGCATTGATCTTCCTGAAGAGGTTCTAAAAAAATTTGATCTTGTAATAGCTGGCTTACACTCTGGTTTTAAACAACCCAAAGAGAAAATAACAGAAAGACTCATATCTGCTATTAAAAATCCATGGGTGGACATAATAAGCCATCCTACTGGAAGATTAATCAACAAAAGACCTGCCTATGAGGTAGATCTTTCCGCTATACTATATTGGGCTAAAGAAACGGGGACTGTTTTAGAAATTAATTCACAGCCAGATAGGTTGGATCTATGTGATTTAGATGCAAGAATAGCAAAGGAAAAATATGGTATATACTTATCCATAGGAACAGATAGTCATGATATAAGAAGTTATTCCTTGATTAAATATGGGATTGCAGTAGCGCGAAGAGCTTGGTTGGAAAAAAAGGATGTTATAAACACCTATCCTTGGGAAGCAGCAAAATTAAAACTTAAAAGATATAGAAACGTAAAATGAAGATAAGAAGAAAAGGAAAAATATCTGAGGGCGAATGGGTGATCCTTTTAGATAGCAAGAGAAGATACCTAATTCAAGTTGAAAGAGATAAAGTTTTCCATTATCATAAGGGATTTGTAAACCATAATGATATCATTGGAAGAGAAGAAGGTACTCTTATAAAATCGTCTCATGGGGGAGCTTTATTTATCTTTAGACCCACATTTTCAGATTACATACTTGAAATGCCCCGTGGAGCTCAAATAATTTATCCTAAGGATGTTGCAACTATATTAATATGGGCAGATATATATCCAGGAGCAAGAGTTTTAGAGGCTGGAATAGGTTCGGGGGCTCTCACTATAGCCCTACTTCAAGCAGTAGGGGAAACAGGTATTGTCATCTCTTACGAGATAAGGGAGGATTTTGCTAAAAGAGCCTTATCTAATATAGAAAATTTCTTAGGAAAAAAGGATAACCATATTCTGAGGTTAAAGAACATATATGAGGAGATTGAAGATAATAATATTGATAGAATTATTTTAGATCTTCCTGAACCCTGGAAAGCCATAGATAATGTGATAAAAGCTCTAAGACCTGGAGGTATATTCTTAGCCTACACCCCAACTATAATTCAAGCTCAAAAAACTGTAGAAGCATTAGAAAACTCAAAGAATTTCACTTTGATAGAAACAATTGAAACCCTATTAAGACCGTGGCAAATAGAAGGACTCTCTGTTAGACCTTACCATAGAATGGTTGCCCATACAGCCTTTTTAACTATAGCGAGAAAAATTGTTCCTATAAAAGAAGAGAATATATCTCTGAAGGGCGAGCCTTCTGAAGAAATAGGAGAAAATCTCGAGATAGATTAATGAAAAATTCTCTTTCTATATCCACTAAAGAAATAGCTATTTCTTGAATTTTCTTATAACTATAAAGAAAGTCCTCTTTACCGAAGAGTAAAACTACATGATA
>CALHTV010000036.1 GCA_938039765.1 uncultured Dictyoglomus sp.
GTACTCTCTCGTTTAGTTCCGTATAAAAAAGTGGATTTAGTAGTTGAAGTCTTTAATGAGCTTAAGCTTCCTCTTGTTATAATTGGCGAAGGAGAGGAAATGCCTAAACTTCAGAGAATGGCTGGTAAAAATATAAAGATATTAGGTTGGCAAGAAGATAAAATAGTTAAAGAGTACCTAGCTAAAGCTCAAGCATTAATTTTTCCTTCTGAAGAGGATTTTGGTATTGTGCCAGTTGAGGCTCAGGCAAGTGGTACTCCTGTAATTGCTTTTAATAGGGGAGGGGCTAAGGAGACTGTAATAGATGGGAAAACAGGTATATTATTTGATGAACAAAACAAAAATTCTCTAAAAAAGGCCATTTTAAGATTTTTAAATGAAAGGAATAATTTAAAACAGGAAGATATGTTGTTGAACGCTAGAAGGTTTTCTAAAGAACATTTTGTGAAAGAGTTTAAAGCCTTTGTAGAAGAGGTCATAAAATAGAAATTTTATGATAAAATAATTACTGTTATGAAAGGTTTGTTTACGAAAAGATTAATCATTTTTTTAATCATATTATTTTTGTTTTTGAATCCCCTTTTTGGGTGGTCTGCAAAAACTCATCAGAAGATTGTAAAAGAAGCTTTTTATTCTTTACCGAAAGAATATCAAAGAAAAATATCTCCTTACATAGATGAACTTTTAAAAGGAAGTGTAGCACCAGATAGAGTATATAGGGATTTTGATAATCATGTTTTTCATATTCATGGAAATAAAGGAAAGGGGCCTGATAAAGTAAGGCAGAAATATTTAGAGATTATAAACTTAATCCAGGAAAAAAGGCCATGGAGACTTATTGCTTTCGAATTAGGGGTTCTTTCTCATTATATAGCTGATCTTAATCAACCTTTACATACGGATACAAGTAAAAGAGAAAACTTATTCCATAGTAAATACGAAAAAGATTCTGAGGTAATTAATCCCAAAACTCCTAAAGATTTAATATTTATAAGATATCCTAAAAGTTATATATTAGATAGTATTTCGAGAGCAAATTCTTTTTATAGATCTATTGAGGATGCTTATCTAAATGGTAATGCCTTCTCCGATGTTTCGAAGATTACTCAGGCTCAGATAGATAAAGCTACCTATGATGTAGCGTGTTATTTTTATAGTGCTCTTGAAAGAGGTAGTAGAGGTACAACTATTATGGATATAATTAATGACATTATAGATTATATAAAATCTCTTTTTTTTAAAAGAATTTAAGTTTTTAGTTGGGAGGAAACCTTATGAGAATTGCAATAATTGGAGGTACAGGTGTTTACGATCCTAAGTTTTTGGAAAAAGCAGATGAATTAATTGTTTCAACTCCTTATGGAGAAGTTAAAATTCTTAAAGGTTTATATGAGGGAGAAGAAGTGGGATTCTTAGCAAGACATGGAGTAGGACATTCAATTCCTCCTCATAAAATAAACTACAAAGCTAACATTTGGGCTTTAAAATATCTTGGAGTAGAGAGAATATTATCTACCACTGCTGTAGGAAGTTTAAGAATCAATCTTTTACCTGGAGATTTAGTTATTTTAGATCAATTTATTGATTTTACAAAGGCCAGAGATATAACTTTTTATGATGGAAGGGATGGAAAAGTGATTCATATTGATTTTACAACTCCATACTGTCCAGAACTTAGAAGGCTTCTTTATGAAACAGCTCAAGAGTTAGGTATCAAAGCTCATCCTCATGGTACCTATATTTGTACTGAAGGGCCTCGTTTTGAGACTCCTGCTGAGATAAGAATGTATGCAATGTTTGGAGATGTGGTTGGGATGACCAATGTGCCTGAAGTAATTTTAGCAAGAGAATTGGAGATGTGTTATGCTTCTGTTTCTCTTATAACTAATTATGCGGCAGGTATATCTCGAACTCCTTTGACTCATTGGGAGGTTCTTGAAGTTATGGCTCAAAATATTGAAAAGGTAAGAAAATTGTTTGCTCATGTGATTAGAAAAGTACCTAAAGAAAGAAACTGCATTTGTAAAGATGCTTTAAAAGAGTACAGAGAGAAGGGGATAATATGAATCCTATTGAGTGGAAGAATAATGTCTTATATATCCTTGATCAGACAAAACTTCCCTGGAAAGAAGATTACATTTTATGTTTTAAGTATCAGCAAGTGATTGATGCTATAAAAAAGATGAAAGTTAGGG
Organism: uncultured Dictyoglomus sp.; assembly: GCA_938039765.1. Lineage (GTDB taxonomy): Bacteria > Dictyoglomota > Dictyoglomia > Dictyoglomales > Dictyoglomaceae > Dictyoglomus. The sequence goes on from CALHTV010000036.1 coordinate 2,196, forward strand.
GAGCTCCGATTATTGGCGTAGCCGCAGCTTATGGTATAGCTCTTGCAGCTATAAAGTATACAGGTTCAAATTTGGCAGAATATGTTCATGAAGTTATGAGTGAATTTGCAATTTCTCGCCCTACAGCTGTTAATTTATTTTTTGCTATAAAGAGAATGGCTAATGTTATAAACTCTAATAAAAATTTATCTCCTACTGAGCTTAAAATTTTGCTTCTAGAAGAAGCAAGGAAGATTGAGAATGAGGAAAGGGAAAAAACTCAGGCAATTGTTACATATGGAGTTGAAATACTTCCTCATAATGTTAGGGTTTTGACCCATTGCAATACGGGAAGTCTTGCTACTATTGGTTTAGGTACAGCTTTAGGAGTTATTAAAGAGGCTTGGAATAAAGGAAAACTAAGTCATGTTTATTTTACTGAGACGAGACCTCTTCTTCAAGGTGCAAGGTTAACAGGTTGGGAATTAGCTCAAGAAAGAATACCTTCTACTCTTATAACAGATAATATGGTAGGGTATATATTCTCTAAGAAGTTGGTAGATATGGTAATAGTAGGGGCTGATAGAATTACCATTAGAGGTGATGTGGCGAATAAAATAGGTACTTATTCTATTGCTGTTCTTGCTTATCATCATAAAATACCTTTTTATGTAGCAGCTCCTTTATCTTCTTTTGACTTTAATATAGAGAATGGAGAGGATATTCCAATAGAGGAAAGAGATCAAGACGAAGTCTTAACTTTTTCAGGGAAAAAAATAACTGCTGAAGGGATTTCAGCTATAAATCCAGCTTTTGATGTTACCCCTGCAGAGTTTATCTCAGGAATTATAACTGATAAAGGTGTTATTTATCCTCCCTTAAAAGATAACATTATTAAATTAAAGGAGGAAATCAAATTATGAAGATTTTGATTGAGGACGTTGATGTCTTACAAGAGGACAGAATACTTAAAAATAAAAATATCCTTATTCAGAATGACTTAATTTTAAAAATTTCCGATGCTAAAGATTTTGATGAAGTTGACTATATAATTAATGGAAAAAATAAATTGGCAATGCCAGGACTTGTAAATGCACATACTCATCTTGCGATGACTCTTTTTAGAGGATATGCTGATGATTTGCCTTTAAAGGAATGGTTAGAAGAAAAGATATGGCCAAAGGAAGCAAAACTTACTTCTGAAGATGTATATTGGGGTAGTTTGTTAGGGATTTGTGAAATGATCAAATCAGGAACAGTAGCTTTTGCTGATATGTATTTTTATATGGATGAAGTAGCAAGAGCTGTAAGTGAGAGCGGTATTAGAGCTTCCCTTTCAGTAGGAATGATAGGAATTGCAGGAGATGAAGAGGAAATAATAAATAGAGGTGTTATTTTTGCTAGGAACTGGCATAATAAAGAAAATGGAAGAATTAAGGTAATGCTTGCTCCTCATGCTCCATATACTTGTCCTCCCTTTTTTTTAGAAAAAGTAATTAACAAGGCTGTTGAATTAGGTGTAGGTATTCATACTCATCTTTCAGAGACAATTTTAGAAGTGGAGAATATTAAGAATCTTTACGGATTAACCCCCGTAAGACTTATGGATCGAGTAGGGCTTTTTAATGTACCAGTACTTGCAGCTCATTGTGTATTTGTGGATGATGAAGAGATAGAAATTTTATCCAGCAAAGGTGTAGGAGTGGCTCATAATCCTCAAAGTAATTTAAAGCTTGCTTCCGGAATTGCACCTATTAAAAAGATGAGTGAGAAAAAGGTAAAAGTAGGCCTTGGCACTGATGGCCCTGCGAGTAACAATAATTTGGATCTCTGGGAGGAAATAAGGTTAGTAGCTACTTTGCATAAGGGAGTTGAAAAAGATCCTGTATGTATTCCTGCTATTGAAGCTCTAAAAATGGCTACCCGAAATGGTATGGAAATTTTAGGTTGGGATAATTCTGGAGTAATTAAGGAAGGTTATAAGGCAGATATAATACTTTTAGACCTTAATAAACCTCATTTTTATCCTAGGCATAATCTAATTTCTCACTTAGTATATTCTGCTTCTTCCTCTGATGTAGATACAGTTATAGTTGATGGAAAGGTACTTATGGAAAAGGGACAACTTAAGGTTTTAGATGAAGAAAAGATCATGTTTGAGGCCGAAAAACGGGCTTTTGAATTAATTAAAAGGGATTAGGAGGAGTAAATCTATGGGAGTTTCTTGGGTGTATATTGAAGATATTCCTAAAATACAAGAAGGAGAAGTAGAAATAAGAGGATGGCTTTTTAATAAAAGATCTAGTGGTAAGATTGTTTTTCTTATTATAAGGGATGGAACTGGTTATATACAGGGAATAGCTACTTTAGAGTATTTTTCTCAAGAAGAGCTTAACAATTTTGAAAAAATTCCCATAGAGTCTTCTTTGATTGTGGTTGGAGATTTGAGAAAAGAACCAAGAGCTCCGGGAGGATATGAGCTCCAACTTAAGAAGGTAAATGTAATATCTTATGCTGAAGAATATCCTATTCAAAAGAAAGATCATTCCATTGAGTTTTTACTTGAAAGAAGGCATTTATGGATAAGGTCTCGAAAACAAAACGCCATATTGAGGGTTAGGAGTGAAGTAATAAAAGCTATAAGGGATTTTTTAGATAGTAGAGGATTTACTTTGGTTGATGCTCCTATTCTTACACCCTCTGCTTGTGAAGGTACAACTACTCTCTTCGGTTTAGATTATTTTGATTTGGGTAAAGCTTATCTTTCTCAAAGTGGGCAGCTTTATATGGAAGCAGCGTGTATGGCATTGGGAAAGGTTTATTGTTTTGGTCCAGCTTTTAGAGCTGAAAAGTCAAAAACCAGGAGACATTTAACGGAGTTTTGGATGGTGGAACCAGAAATGGCTTTTTGGGATTGGCAAGATAATATGAAACTCCAAGAAGAGTTAGTATTCTATATTGTTCAGAGAGTTTTAGAAAAAAGAAAAAAAGAACTCGAGATTTTGGAGAGAGATATTAAACCTTTAGAAAAAATAGTTCCTCCATTCCCAAGAATAACTTATCGAGAAGCTATTGAGATTTTAAAAAAGAATGGTTTTAACGTTGAGTATGGGGATGATTTTGGAGGTGACGAGGAAACAGTTATCTCAAATCAATTTGACAAACCTGTATTTATTCATCACTATCCTGCAAAGATAAAACCCTTTTATATGCAGCCTGATCCTGGAAATCCAGAAGAAGTGCTGAATAATGATCTTTTAGCTCCAGAAGGATATGGAGAAATTATTGGAGGAAGTCAAAGAATTCATGATTTAAAACTTCTAGAGCAAAAAATTGAGGAATATAACTTACCAAGAGAAGCTTTTGAATGGTATATAGATCTAAGAAGATATGGAAGTGTACCTCATTCTGGTTTTGGCTTAGGGATTGAAAGAACTGTAGCTTGGATTTGTGGCTTAAAGCATGTTAGAGAGGCTATACCTTTTCCAAGGATGATCTATAGAATATATCCTTAATATGTTGACATTATTAAAATAACTCGTTATACTTCAATGAGAACAGGGATGTTCTTCTGTCAGAAGGGCATCCCTTTTTTTTATTAAAAACTTTTTAGGGAGGTGAAGGGATGAAGAGATTCATTAAACTTCTGGTTATTGCTTTATTTGTAGTAGTTTTATTTGTCCTTCCATTACAAGCACAAGCACGAACTATAAAGATTGGTGCTATATTCCCAATTACAGGCCCATTAGCAACTTTTGGAACTTCTTGTGCTAATGGCGCTAAAATGGCCATAGAAGAGATTAATGCAAGGGGAGGAGTTTTGGGTAGGAAAATTGAGTTAATAATTGAAGATGATCAATATAAAGCAGAAGAAGCGGCAAATGCTGCAAAGAAATTAATAGAAAGAGATAAAGTTGTAGCTCTTATTGCCGAATTAACAAGTTCTTTGACATTAGTAGTTGCTCCTATTGCTCAACAATCTAAAATTGTTATGTTGACACCTACTGCTACAAATCCTAAAGTCACCCAAGTTGGAGATTACATTTTTAGAGCTTGCTTTGTTGATGATTTCCAAGGTGATGTTATGGCAAATTTTGTCTATAAGACCTTAAAGTTAAAGACTGCTGCTATTTTTACTGCTGTAACAAGTGATTATAGTAAAGGACTTGCTCAGTTCTTTAAACAGAAATATACAGCTCTTGGTGGAAAAATTGTGGCTGAGGAGTCATACTCTGAAGGAGACACAGATTTCAGAGCTCAACTTACTAAGATTAAAGCTGCAAAGCCAGAATTTGTATATGTCCCAGGTTATTATTCAGACGTAGGTCCTATTCTCCTTCAAGCTAGGGAACTTGGTATAACTGTACCTTTTGGTGGCGGAGATGGTTGGGATTCCCCAGTTCTTTTACAGACTGCTGGAAAAGCTGCTGAAGGTTGTTTCTTTAGTAACCATTACAGTCCTGAATCAAAAGATCTTGTTGTACAGACTTTTGTGAAAAACTATCAAAAGAAATACAATGCTATTCCTGATGCTTTAGCTGCGTTAGCATACGATGCAGCTAAACTTCTTGTGGATGCAATTAAGAGAGCAGGAAGTACAGAATCTGCTAAAATTAGAGATGCTCTTGCAGCTACAAAGGGTTTCAGAGGAGTAACAGGAGTTATAACTTTCGATGCTAATAGGAATCCTATTAAGAGTGCAGTAATTATTGAGATAAAAGGTGGAAAACAAGTTTATAGGGCAACAGTGAAACCATAGAAAGAAAATAAAAAGTTAAGGGGAGGTAGTCTTACTACCTCTCCTTAGGTATAATATACAAGTTAGTCTGTTGAAAAAGGAGTGGCTTCATGATAGATATAATACAGCAATTAATAAATGGAATATCATTAGGGAGTATATATGCCTTAATAGCTTTAGGATACACTATGGTCTATGGAATTTTAAGACTTATTAACTTTGCTCATGGGGACATATTTATGGTAGGAGCTTTTATTGGCTTTTTTGCTCTTGGATCTTGGGGTTTACCCTTTGTGCCAGGTTTATTTGTGGCTATGCTTGGATCAGCAATTTTAGGTATGATTGTTGAAAGATTTGCTTATCGACCTCTTAGAACTGCTCCAAGAATTTCTTTACTAATTACGGCTATTGGAGTTTCTTTTCTTTTAGAAAATTTAATGGTCCTTTTGGTGGGAGCTTCTCCAAGATCTTTTCCCCAAAGTATTTCTCTGGAAATTTATGAGATGGGTGGACTTATTTTAACTAATCGCCAAATAATTATTTTATCTATTGCTATTGGGCTTATGATAGTTCTTCAGCTTATTGTTATGAAAACTAAAATTGGTAAAGCTATGAGGGCTGTTTCACAAGATAGAGAGATGGCTCAAATGTTAGGTATAAATATAGATAGAGTTATAGCCTTTACCTTCGCTCTTGGCTCTGCTTTAGCTGCTGCTGGGGGTGTTCTAGTAGGATTATATTTTAATAAAATTGAACCTTATATGGGAGTTATGCCTGGATTAAAAGCCTTTGTAGCAGCAGTATTAGGAGGAATAGGTATTATTCCTGGTGCTATGCTGGGAGGTTTTATATTGGGAGTTGCTGAAGTTTTGGTTTCGGCTTTTATTTCTTCTACAGTGAGGGATGCTGTGGCTTTTGTTATTTTAATAGTAATATTACTTGTTCGACCATCTGGAATATTAGGAAAACATATGAGGGAAAAGGTATAATGAGAAAGAATGTTTTAGTTTTGATAAGTTTAATAATTGTTCTCATTTTAGCTCAGTTGAGTAAGAGTCTTGATCCTTATTTTTATCAAATTTTGCTGTTTTTTGGGATAAACACTATCCTTGCGGTAAGTTTGAATCTGATAAATGGCTTTACAGGGCAATTTTCCATTGGTCATGCAGGCTTTATGGCAGCAGGAGGATATTTGAGTGCTGCCCTAAGTGTTTATCAAGGTGAAAAAATAATTAATTATTTGGCATTTTTACCTAAGGATTTTGCTCAAGGTCTTGTATTTTTTGTTTTTGTGTTAATTGGTGGCATTTTTGCAGGATTATTAGGTATTCTTATAGGTATTCCTACTTTAAGATTAAAGGGAGATTACTTGGCGATAGCTACTTTAGGGTTTGGAGAAATTATTAGAGTGATAATTTATAATATGGAGATAGTTGGAGGACCTAGAGGATTTCCTGGTATTCCTAAATATACTGATATTACCTGGGTGGCTTTTTGGAGTTTTATTTGCATTCTTGTAGTGTATAGGTTAATACATTCCTCACATGGAAGGGTTATTATCTCTATAAGAGAAGATGAGACAGCTTCTGAGGCTATGGGCGTTAACACTACTTTTTATAAGGTATTTTCTTTTTCTGTGGGGGCTTTTTTTGCTGGTATTGCGGGTGGATTATTTGCTCATTATTTAATGATGTTACATCCTAGTAGCTTTACTTTTATGAGGTCAGTAGAGATTCTCCTAATGATTGTTCTTGGGGGACTTGGAAGTATTACTGGTTCTGTTTTTGGAGCCTTTGTTCTTACAGTTCTTCCTGAAGCTTTGCGAGGATTTGCTCACTTAAGGTTGATTATATATTCTTTAGCTCTTATAATTATGATGCTCGTAAAACCTTTAGGACTAATGGGTAATAAAGAAGTCTCTTTGTATAGATTAATCAAAAAATTTGCAAAGGATAGGGAATAAAACATGGATGTATTAAAAGTAAAAAATTTATCTTGTGCTTTCGGCGGGTTGATGGCTGTTTCTGATTTGTCTTTTGAGGTAAATAAGAATGAAATCTTAGGTATAATAGGACCTAACGGAGCAGGAAAAACCACAGTATTTAATTTAATCACAGGATTTTATCTTCCCTTAAAAGGGGATATTATTTTTAAGGGCAAAAATATTGTTGGATTAAAACCTTATCAAATAACTAGGCTTGGAATAGCGAGAACTTTTCAAAATCCAAGACTTTTTAAAAAATTAACAGTTTTAGAAAATGTAATGATCGCTACTCATATTAATTATGATGCTTCATTACTCGACTCTCTTCTTCTCACAAAAAGATATTTATTAGAAGAAAGTAAGCAAAGAGAAAAAGCAGAGGAGCTATTAGATTTCTTTGGCCTTTATAGAAGGAAGGATGAGATAGCAGAAAATTTACCTTACGGAGAACAAAGGAAGTTGGAAATTGCAAGAGCATTAGCTACTGGTCCTGAATTGCTTCTTTTAGATGAGCCAGCAGCAGGTATGAATTTAAGTGAATCTTTAGAGCTTGTCAATTTAATAAGTTTAATAAGAGAAAAATTTGATCTTACAATTTTATTAATAGAGCACCATATGGAAGTAGTTATGAATATATGTGAAAGAATAATAGTACTTGATTTTGGGATGAAGATTGCTGAAGGCACTCCTGAGGAAGTTAAAAATAATCCAAGAGTTATTGAGGCATATCTAGGTAAGGAGGTTAAAGGTGTTATCCATTAGGAATTTGCATGTCTATTATGGTGGTATAAAGGCTCTCCAAGGTATAGATTTAGATGTAAAA
>CALHTV010000037.1 GCA_938039765.1 uncultured Dictyoglomus sp.
ATTTACCCAATTTTCCTATAAATAAAATTTTAAAGACTAAAGATAATTTTTCTTTTATTCTTTTGTTTTCTTATACTAACCCTCCTAAACTCCTTAGATTTGTTTATGAAGATATAGTAGTAAATGTGATCTTTTTTGAAAATATACCTCTTATTGAGTCTCAAACTCCTAAAGCTTAAAATTGTAATTCATAAGGATTTGCAATATAGTAGTTTATAATGTTATACTCTTGCCAAAAAAAGGAGGGTTATCTGCTTGTTTAAAATAATAGAGAAAAAAGCGTTAGCTCCAAAAGTAAAACTAATTAAAATTAAAGCCCCTTTAATTTCTAAAAAAGCTCTTCCAGGCCAATTTGTGGTGTTGAGAATTTATGAGAAAGGGGAAAGAATTCCTCTTACGATTGCTGATAAAGACCCATCTGAGGAAAGTATTACTATAGTTTTTCAGGAAGTTGGTAAAACCACAAAACTTTTAGGAAAATTGGATACTGGAGATAGTATACTAGATCTAGTTGGTCCTCTTGGTAATCCTAGCGAAATAGAAAAATATAATGTAGTAATTGGGGTTGGTGGGGGTGTAGGTATTGCAGCGTTATATCCTATTTTGAAAGCCCTTAAAGAAAAAGGAAATTACGTTATTAGTGTCATTGGGGGCAGAAGTGCAGAATATGTAATTTTTAGAGAGGAAATTGAGAAGATTTGTGATGAGACCTACATTACAACTGATGATGGATCTTTAGGAAGAAAGGGATTAGTTACTGATGTCCTCAAAGAGTTGTTAGAAACTAGAAATATTAATAGAATCTGGGCTATAGGTCCTACTATAATGATGAAAGTTGTTTCAGATTTGACTAAGTCTTATAATGTTCCTACTATTGTTAGCCTCAATCCCATAATGGTTGATGGAACTGGAATGTGCGGAGGATGTAGAGTTAATGTGGGAGGTAAAATTAAATTTACTTGTATAGATGGTCCTGAATTTGACGGTCATTTAGTAGATTTTGATGAACTTTTATTAAGATTAAAATCATATAGAGAAGAAGAAAAACTATCTTTAAAACTGTTTGAAGAAAGTGAGGGAGAAGAAATTGCCAGTTTTGAAGAATAAAACTCCTATTCCTGAGCAACCTGTTGAAGAAAGAATCAAAAATTTTGAAGAGGTAGCTTTAGGATACACAGAAGAGCAAGCACTTATAGAGGCTAATAGATGCTTACAATGCAAGGATGCTCCTTGTATAAAGGGTTGTCCAGTTAATATTGATATTCCTACCTTTATAAATTTGATAAGAGAGAAGAGGTATGATGAGGCTATCAAAAAAATAAAAGAGAGTAATAATCTACCAGCCACTACTGGAAGAGTTTGCCCTCAAGAGACCCAATGTGAAGCCTATTGTACTCTTAAGAAAATAGGAGAACCTGTTGCTATTGGCAGACTGGAAAGATTTGTAGCTGACTATGAAATCAATAGAGGTTATGATATTCCAAAGATAATGAAGAAATATAATAAAAAAGTAGCTGTAGTAGGCTCTGGTCCTGCGGGATTGACAGTGGCAGGAGACTTAGCAAGAATGGGCATTAATGTTACGATTTTTGAGGCTTTTCATGAACCTGGAGGAGTTTTAATTTATGGAATACCTGAATTTAGACTCCCTAAGAGGATAGTAAGAACAGAAGTAGAGTATATAAAAAGTTTAGGGGTAGAAATAGTGACTAACATAGTAGTTGGAAGAAGTATAACTATTGACGAATTATTAAAAGAATATGATGCTGTTTTTATAGGGACTGGAGCGGGAGCTCCTCAATTTCTTAATATTCCAGGTGAAAACTTGATAGGGATTTATTCTGCTAATGAATTTCTTACAAGAGTAAATTTAATGAAAGCTTATAAATTTCCTGAATATGATACCCCAGTAAAGATAGGAAAGATTGTAGGAGTAATTGGCGGAGGTAATGTGGCCATGGATGCAGCAAGGACAGCTTTAAGACTTGGAGCAAAAGAGGTTCATATTATATATAGAAGAACAGAACAAGAAATGCCTGCAAGATATGAAGAGATTATTCATGCCAAAGAAGAGGGTATAAAATTTAATTTTCTTGTCTCCCCTGTGAGATTTTTAGGAGATATTGAGGGACGTGTTATTGGAATAGAATTACAAAAGATGACTCTTGGAGAACCTGATGAGAGTGGAAGAAGAAAACCTCTTCCTATTCCTAATTCTAATTTTGTATTTTCATTAGATATGGTAATAGTAGCTATTGGTACTGTACCCAATCCTTTAATAAAAATGACCACTCCTGATCTTTTAGTAGATAATAGAAGCGGAGTAATTCTAATTGACAAGAACACTGGAAAAACCTCAAAAGAGAAAGTATTTGCAGGGGGAGATGTAACTAGTGGTTCTGCTACTGTGATAAATGCTATGGGAGCGGGTAAAATCGCTGCTAAAAATATATTTAAATTACTAGTAGGGGAGTAAAAAATTGGATAAAAAAGAATATCTTGTAGCTTTAAGAAGAATAGAAGGACAAGTAAGAGGACTTCAAAGAATGATAGAGGAGGAAAGAAGTTGTAAAGAGATAATATCACAAATTGCAGCAGTAAGATCAGCACTTAAGAGGGTCGGAATATTGATAGTAGAAGAATACGCCAAAAAATGTCTCTCAGAGAGTAGTGATAATGCTACTGAAGAGATAGGTGAATTGTTAAAAGATTTGCAATCCTTGTTTTAGCAAGAATAAATATAGAGGTTTGACTGAACCTTAGAAGTCAGGCTATAATCATATTGAAGAGTGCGCCCGTAGCTCAACAGGATAGAGCGGCGGACTACGAATCCGTAGGTTAGAGGTTCAAGTCCTCTCGGGCGCACCATTTATAATGAGGGGAGAGGTATATGCCACTTACTGGCAATTTAAAAGAATTTGACCTCGTTTCTATACTCCAAATATTGTCAGGTAAACTTTCTACAGGAAGGTTAGTTATTAACAAAGTTTTTAAAAAAGGTATTCTATATCTGAAAGAGGGGAAAGTAATTAATTCAGAAGTAGGTAGGCTGAGGGGAATGCCAGGTTTCTTAGAACTTTTTACCTGGGATGAAGGTAATTTTGAGTTTATCGAAGAACAAGTTGCTAATATCCCTATAGTAATAACTATGTCCCCAGAGGCTTTAATACTCGAGGCAGCAAGAATTATGGACGAATGGCATGAAAAAAAGAAAAGTTTAGGTTGTTTAACTTGTGTTCCCTTTTTCTCAGATCCTTCTTTCTCTATTCCACCAGCTGTGCAGGTTTTGTTACTTCGAAAAGATCCTGAAAGTATGACCCATGAGGAAAAGGAAAGGTTTATACTGTCTAATATAGATGGAAGAAGAGATTTTGCAACTATAGCAAGAATTAGTGGATTAGGAACTTTATTAGCAATTGATGTAGTTTTAAATAATTTATCTTCTGGAAGAATTGCTTTGAGAGACTTAGTTAATTTACAATATGTGGTGCCTGAAAAAATTGGAAATGTCTCCTCAAATGACCCTGCAGTACAAAAAATGTTAAAAATTATGGATGGAAAAATGAATATGGAAAAAATCCTCTTGGAAATTGAGGAAGAAAGAGGTAAAATTATACCGGAATTGGTTAAGTTAGTTAAAGGTGGAAGAGTGAGATTAAAAGAAGGAATTGAATATTTACCAAGACTTTCACAGGAGAATTTGTATCCGTCATGAAATATGATGTAATTATTGTTGGTGGTGGTCCAGCTGGAATATTTAGTGCCATATCGTTAGTGAGGGGTAAGAAACCCCTCAAAATTTTGCTTGTGGAGAAAGGTGAACTTACAAGCAAAAGAGTATGTCCTGCTATAGTAAATAGACAAGGATGTGTTCTTTGTCCTCGTTGTAATATTGTCTCAGGATGGGGTGGTGCTGGGGCTTTTAGTGATGGAAAACTTACTTTCTCTACTGAAGTGGGAGGGTGGCTAAAGGATTATATAGGTGAGAGTACTCTCTTGAAGTTGATGGAAGAAGTTAATGATATTTATACTGAATTTGGAGCAGATCAGTTAGTTATTAAGCCTGATCCTGAAAGGTTTGCTTATTTCCAAAGAAAGGCTATTGCGGCAGATTTGAGATTAGTTTATTTTGCAGTAAGGCATTTAGGTACTGAAAAGTGTGCACCTATTTTATTAAATATGTACGATTATTTAAAGAATAAAATTGATATCATCTTGAGTAAACAAGTTTTTAGAATATTAGTAGAGAATGAAAGAGTTAAAGGTGTGGAATTAGAAGATGGAAAAATATACTTGGCCGATTATGTTATAGTAGCCCCAGGAAGGGAAGGGGCAAAGTGGTTTTCTAATGAGGGCAAAAGGATTGGACTTTCCTGGGTAATTAATCCTGTAGATATAGGAGTAAGAGTAGAAATACCTGCTGCAGTTATGAAAGAGCTCACCGATGAACTTTATGAGGCAAAATTTATTTACTATACTAAGACTTTTGATGATAAGGTAAGAACCTTTTGTATGAATCCATATGGAGAAGTAGTTATGGAGCAGAATGAAGGAATAATATCTGTGAATGGGCATAGCTTTGCAGAAAAGAAAACAGAGAATACAAATTTTGCTATTCTTGTATCTAAAAACTTTACGGAACCATTTAAGGATCCAATTGCGTATGGTAGAGCTATTGGTAGTCTTGCAAATCTTTTAAGTAATGGAGTTATATTGCAAAGACTAGGGGACCTTTTGGCAGGTAGAAGATCTACATGGGATAGATTACAAAAAGGTATGGTAGTGCCGACATTAAAAGATGCAGTACCTGGAGATTTAAGTTTAGTTTTGCCTTATAGATATTTGGTAGATATTATTGAGATGATACAAGCTTTAGATAAAGTCACTCCTGGAGTGTATTCGAGACATACTCTTTTATATGGAGTAGAGGTAAAATTTTATTCAGCGAGAGTAAAGTTAAACAGTTCTTTAGAGACAGAGATTAAAAATCTCTTTGCAATAGGTGATGGAGCTGGAATAACTCGAGGACTTATGCAGGCTTCTGTTTCGGGTTTATTTGTAGGACAAGAAATATTAAAAAGAATGATGGCTTTGCCCTCAGAAGTCAAAACTTAAAGTCAGTTTTTTATAAACAAAATTTCCTTTGGAAATAGTAGCGATAATACTTATATTTAGTATCTCTTCGGGAGCACGTATACTAAATATATCTTTTTCTAAGACAATTAGATCAGCATCTTTATTCTTCTCTATAGATCCCTTTTCTTTTTCTAAAAATCCAATGTAGGCACTATTATAGGTGAACATTCTCAAGGCTTCTAGTAAACTTACCCTTTCTTCTACATTTGGATGACTCAGAGCTGAATATATTCCTAAAAGTGGATTAATAGGAGTAACAGAACTATCCGATCCTCCTCCTGCTATTATTTTATTTTTTAAGATGCTTCTTAGAGGAATGATTTTTTTAGCTCTTTCTTTTCCTAATAATTCTTCATAAAGTTTACCCTCTCCACCCCAAAAGTATAAAAAGCTAGGCTGTAAAGATAAATTAAGTTTTAATTCGGAGGCTAGTCTAATGTGTTCTTGAGTAGGAAGTTCAAAGTGTTCTATTCTATGCCTATGATCTTCTTTAGGATATTCTTTGAGCACTTTTTTATAAGCCCTTAATATAAGTTCAATGCCACGATCACCTACAGCATGAAAGGCAATTTGAAAATCTTCTTTATGAGCAGTTTTTATAAAATTTATGAGAGAGTCTAAATCCCAATATAAAACACCGTAGTTCTCAGTACCTACGTAGGGTTCTGAAAGAGCAGCTGTCAAGGTGCTTATAGATCCGTCTACTAATAGACATCCTCCAATTCTCTTTAAGTTCAATTCTTTTACCTTGGAAATAGAGGTTGTCTGATAATAAATTAATACATCTATAGGGAAGTATTGACTTATTCCTAACAAGATCTTAGGAGAATTAGGGGGAGAAGTATAGCCTCCCTCTAAAGCGTGAATTGTAGTTATGCCTTTTTCTGCTGCTTTTTTTAATGTTTTTATTATTCCTCTTACTAATAAGGATGGCTCTATCTTTTGATAAACTTTACCTATAGCGATTTTGTGTTCTTCTTCTTTTAGAATTTCTTCCTTTTTAGCTTCTAACCCTAAAAGCTTACTTCCTAATGAGTTTACTATACTCGAATGAGCATCTTTTCTAACTATTAAAACAGGATGCTTAGGGAAGTAATGATCTAATTCTTCTATATAGATATTTCGTCTCTCTTCCACATTTTCGGGATCAAACTCCTTAGCAATGATCCATTCACCTTCAGGTAACGAATCTCTAAGAGCCTCTAAAGTTTTTATTATCTCTTTTATTGATGTAAAAATACTTAAATCTAAGGAAATCTCATTTATGGCTGTAGATGTGAGATGTACATGTGAATCAATAAATCCAGGAAGCACAGTATATTCCGAAAAATCCAGTAAAGGGATATCGCTTTCGGAAGGAAGAGGGTTATTTCCTAAATCTCTAATTTTTTTGTCATCTACTAATAACCAGCTGTAAGTATTATTATCTGTGTCCAAGGAATATATTTTTTTGGCTTTAATAAAATATTTTTTCATAAATTTTGTTTTCTCATATTGATTTTATCGTTAAAGTATTATATCACAAATATAAATATTTTTTTGACAAGAGAATAATTTTAAACTAAACTTTATATAGAAAGGAGTTTAAAAAATGCAAAGAGAAACAAGACAGAGAAAGTTAATTATGGATATTCTTAAAAATAGTATGGACCATCCTGATGCTCTTACTGTTTTTAGAAGAGCAGAGGATAAGAAAGTGAAGGTTAGTATAGGAACTGTTTATAGGACTTTAGAACTCTTAGTTAAAGAAGGTAAAGCCATTAAGTTTTATGATGCTAGTGCTATCGCAAGATATGATGCTCGAACCGAATTTCACCATCATTTAATATGTAAAATGTGTGGTAAAGTCCAAGATTTGGAAACATCACTTCTGGATAGTGAAAAAATCAAAAGAGAGATAGAAGAAAAGACTCCTTTTAAAGATATTGAATATCATCTTACTATTTATGGAATCTGTGAAGAATGTCTAAAAAAGAGCAGAATAGAAGGTTGAATAAAAGGGAAAGATTAGAAAAAATCAAAGAAATACTCAAAAAGAAAAATATAAGTAGTCAAAAAGAGTTGATGGAGGCTTTAAAAGAAGAAGGTATCTATGTAGTACAAGCTACACTGTCTAGAGATCTCAAGGAGTTGGGTGTAGTAAGACAGAGTTCTGAGTTTGGGAAAAAATATATAATCCCTGATAGTCCTATAAATATTTCATCCTTACAAGATCTTTTAAAAAGAGTAGTAGTAAACATTGATTTTGCTGAAAATTTGGTTTTAGTGAAAACCCTCCCCGGAAATGCTCAAGCTGTAGCCTTTATGATTGATAACTATTTCAATACCTATGAATATTTTGTAGGCAGTGTTGCAGGTGATGATACTATATTGATTGTTTTGAGAAATAAAGAAAAAACCCAAGAAGTTTTAGAAAAACTTCAGGAATTGCGAAAGTAATGCCAAAACTTAAAAGGGAAACAATTTACCTTTTAGAAGAATTTAAAGAGTATGTTCCTTACTTGCCTTTAATTGCTGACTTATTAGGGGCTGATCTATATCTTTATCAGCCTATTTTAGATCTATCTGCTCTTATTCTAATTACTGAGGCTCATCCTAAAATTGTTCCTCCTCTTGCCTTGAGACAGGAGGTAGGAAAGCTAGTTTTTTTTGAAGATGAGCCTAACCTTTTTGAGGTTATGAATACAGGGAGACATAAAGTGATAAGAGGAGATTTGGTGATTGGTGGATTTCCTGTAGAGGAAGAAATTTTTCCAATAAAAAAGAATAATAATACTATTGGCCTTTTGAAAATTCAAAAAAATTTATTAGTTCACGGTGAGTTTCCCTATAATGCAAGGAGTTATAAAGAGACCTGTCAATGGCTAGTTAAAAATCTTATTAAATTTAATTTAAATTGGAAGGGATATAATGAACCATTAACAGATGGCGAAGGTATATTAATTCTTGATAAAGACGGAATTATACTTTTTGCAAATATGGCAGCGGTAAGGCTTTTTAGAACTATGGGAGAAATGAGCAATATATGGGGCAGGAAAATTAAAGATCCGTTTTTTTATAAATATGTAGAAAGTTATCAAGAACTAGGAACTATAAAAGTATATGGAGAAGAAACCTACGAGGAATATAACGAAGAAACACGAAGTTTCTTTAAAAGATTATTTCCTCTTACTAAAGGGGATAGTAATCTTTGGAGAGTTTTTTATGTAATAAGGGAAACCACAGAACTTAGGCAAAAGGAAAGAGAACTTAAATTTAAATCAGTTCTTATAAAAGAGATTCACCATAGAGTAAAGAATAATCTCCAGACTATAGCAAGTTTATTGAGAATACAAATGAGAAGACTTGATTCAGAAAGCGCTAAAATTGCTCTGCAGGAAAGTATAAATCGAATTAACAGTATTGCATATGTGCATGAATCTTTGTCAAAATTTGAAGAGGATAGAGTTGATATAATAGAGGTGGCTGAGAAACTTCTTAATGCTTTTAAACAAACTTATGAACATCTTCCCTGTACTTTTAAATTTGTTAAAAATAGAAAAAACATTTTTTTATCATCAAAAAAGGCAATTTCTGTTAGCCTAATAATGAATGAGCTTCTTCAGAATGCTGTTAAACATGGGGTTCATGATGATGGAGAAACAGAAATATCTCTATACATACTTCAGGAAAATCACGATATAATATTAATAGTGGAGAATACAGGAACTTTAGATCAAAAAGACCCTTTTGATATCTCTTTTTCAAAAAAGAGTTTGGGGTTTCAGCTTATTCAAATGTTAGTTGAAGAGGTGGAAGGTAAACTTAATATAGATACTAAGACTAATGGTCTAAGTATAAAAATAACTTTTCCTAAAGGGAAGGAAAATGCTTAAGTACTATATTGTCACATACGGTTGTCAAATGAATAAGTCAGATTCAGAAAAAGTAGCAGGTATTTTAGAAAGGTTGGGATATATCCCCTCCCAACAAGTGGAGGACGCAGATTTGGTTTTGCTCAACACTTGTTCTGTAAGGGAAAGAGCAGAAGAAAAGGTTTTTGGTAAGCTTGGCGAATTAAAAAAAATAAAAAAGAAAAATCCTAAAGTATTAATTGGAGTTTTTGGATGTATGGCTCAAAGGATGAAAGAGGAATTAATAGAGAGATTCCCACATGTTGACTTTGTACTCGGGAGTTATAAGTTTATAAAATTACCTGAAGTTTTAGAGAAAGTTGAGGAAGGAAAAAAGTTAGTAATTGTTGAAGAAGATCCTTATCCTGAGGATTTAGATTGGAAATTTGTTAAAAGAGAAAGTAAATTCCAGGCATGGGTTCCTATAATCTATGGTTGTAATAATTTTTGTACCTATTGTATAGTGCCATATCTTCGCGGAAAGGAAAAGAGTAGGGATCCTAAAGACATTATTAAAGAGATAGAATTTTTAGCAAGTCAGGGCGTGGTTGAAGTTACTCTCTTGGGACAAAATGTGGACTCTTATGGTAAAGATCTAGGAAATATAGATTTAGCTGATTTATTAATAGAGATACATAAGATTGAGGGAATTAAGAGAATAAGATTCTTGACATCACATCCTCGTGATGTGAGCGATAAATTGATAAATACAGTGGCTCAATACCCAAAGATTTGTGCTCATTGGCATCTCCCCTTGCAGGCAGGTTCTGATAGAATATTACAAAAAATGGGTAGAGGTTATTCTTATAAAGAATATAAAGCTTTAATTGATAAAATAAGAAGTAAAATTCCGAAAGCATCTTTTTCTACTGACATTATTGTAGGCTTTGCTGGAGAAATAGAGGAAGATTTTTTAGCTACAAAAAAAGCTTTAGAGGAAATAAGATTTGATACTGTAAATTTAGCCATATATTCTCCAAGACCTGGCACACCTGCTGCTAAGTTTGAGGATCCAATTCCTTATGAGGTAAAAAAGAAATGGTTTGAGGAATTAGAAAATTTACAAAGGAAAATAGTATATGATAAAAATCTTTCCATGTTAGGTAAAGAAGAAATAGTACTTGCAGAAGAAGTGAATCCTAAAAATCTAGAAGAGCTTTCTGGAAGGACAGAAAACTATAGATTAGTATTCTTTAAAGGAGATAAAAGTCTTATTGGAAAATTCTTAAAGATAAAAATAACTGAAGCTAGACTTTGGTCTTTAAAGGGAGAGATTGTAGGAGAGGCTGAGGTGTAATATGGAAAATATGACTCCTCTCTATCGACAATACAAATCTATTAAAGATCAGTTTTCTGACGCCATCTTACTTTTTAGACTTGGAGATTTTTATGAGGCTTTTGAGGAAGATGCTAAAGTTATCTCTCAAGAGCTAGATATTGTTTTAACATCTAAAGAAATTGGGAAAGGTAAAAGAATTCCTATGGCAGGAGTTCCCTATCATGCTCTTGATAGTTATCTTTCAAAGTTGGTGCAAAAGAAATATAAGGTTGCAATTTGTGAACAAGTAGAAGATCCTGCGTTAGCTAAAGGGCTTGTAAGAAGAGAGGTAGTAAGGGTAATCACTCCGGGAACCTTAGTAGAAGATACTTTACTTGAGGATAGGAATAACAACTTTTTAGCTTCCATATATGCTTTGAGTAAGGATTATATATCTATTGCAACAGTTGATGTTTCAACAGGGGAATTTTTTGCTACCGAATGGCAAGGGAAAGAAGCTGAAGAGATTATTTACTCTGAGCTTGTAAGGCTTAAGCCTAAAGAGATAATTTTAGTTTTTTCTCTGAAAGATTTATTCTCTGATATGATAAGTAATTTAAAGCGTGAGATAGATCCTAAAATAACTCTTCTTGAAGATAGTTATTTTGATTCTTCGGAATATCTTATTGAGTATTCTGAGCCGAAAGAGAAATACCCCTTGGCTAATAAATCTATAAATGGCATTCTTAATTACATAAGAGAAGTAATGTTTACTATTCCTACCCATATAGAAAGAGTAACTTTTTATCAACCCCAACAATATCTAATATTAGATAGCACAGCAATAAAGCACTTGGAATTACTTGAAACAGTAAGAGAAGGCCAGAGAAGAGGAAGTCTAATTTGGGTTTTGGACAAAACACTAACATCTATGGGTTCAAGGCTCCTTAAAAGGTGGCTTTTACAGCCTCTTATGAATGTTTCTGCTATAAAAAAGAGACAAGAAGCCATCAGAGAATTCTTAGATAAGGAAATATGGCAAAGGGAAATAGAGGAAATATTAAAGGAAATGCCGGATTTAGA
>CALHTV010000038.1 GCA_938039765.1 uncultured Dictyoglomus sp.
GAAAAATGATTGTGAAAATTTTATTTGTATGTTCAGGAAATACCTGTAGAAGTCCAATGGCCGAGTATCTATTTAAAGATATTTTGAGAGATTATAACAATATGAATATAGAAGTAATTTCTGCTGGTATTTTTGCTATAGATGAAAGTGAGCCGTCTTTTTATTCTGTTGAAGTAATGAAGGAGAAAGGAATTGATATCTCTTCTCATCGTTCAAGAAGATTAAATAGGAAGTTGATTGAAGATTCATCTTTTATTTTTACGATGACCGACGAACAGGTTGAATTGTTAAGAAAAATGTATCCTGAGTTTAGTTACAAAATTTTTAAATTGGCTTCCGAAGATATAGAAGATCCTTTTGGAGAAAGTATTGAAAAGTATAGGGAAGTTCGTGATAAGATAGAAAAAGGAGTAAAAGATATTTTGAAAAATATATATGTGAGGGTGGAAAAATGAAGATTGCAATAGGATCTGATCATGCAGGATATATATTAAAAGAGGAATTGAAACATTGGCTTGAGGAATGGAATATTTCTTATCATGATTTTGGAACTTATTCTCCTGAAAAAGTTGATTATCCAGATTATGGTATATTAGTTGCAAGAGCAGTAGCAAAGGGAGGATTTGAAAAGGGTATATTAATTTGTGGTACGGGAATAGGTATGAGTATTGTAGCTAATAAAGTTAAAGGTATAAGAGCAGCACTATGTCGAGATCCATATGAAGCTAAACTAAGTAGAGAACATAATGATGCTAACATTCTAACTTTGGGTGGAAGAATTATTGGTTTGGATTTGGCAAAAGAAATTGTTAGAGTTTGGCTTACCACAGAGTTTTCAGGGGGTAGGCATAAAGTAAGATTGGATAAAATCTCAATGATTGAGGAGGAGGAACTGTGAAGTACTTACCTAATGTAGATCCTGAGATTTATGAAGCTATAAAAGGAGAAGAATATAGAGAAGAATACCACTTAGAACTTATTGCTTCCGAAAATTTTGTTAGCAGGGCAGTTTTAGAGGCTCAAGGTTCAGTACTTACTAATAAATACGCAGAAGGTTATCCGGGAAAGAGATATTATGGTGGATGTCTTTATATGGATAAGGTTGAAGAAGTAGCAAGAGAAAGAGTGAAAGCAATATATGGAGCAGAGCATGCAAACGTCCAGCCTCACTCAGGTAGTCAAGCAAATATGGCAGTATATTTTGTTGTTTTAAATCCTGGAGACAAGGTTTTGGGTATGAATTTGGCTCATGGTGGACATCTGACTCATGGAAGTCCTGTGAATTTTTCTGGAAAGTTTTTTAATTTTTATTTTTATGGAGTCGACAAAGATACTGAAAGAATAGATTATGATTCTATATGGAGCTTAGCAAAGGAGATAAAACCTAAATTGATTGTGGCTGGTGCAAGTGCTTATCCTAGGATTATTGATTTTGAAAAATTTGCTCAAATAGCAGAAGATGTAGGGGCTTATTTAATGGTCGATATGGCCCATATTGCAGGTTTAGTTGCAGCAGGCCTCCATCCTTCTCCTGTTCCTTATGCTCATTTTGTTACTAGTACTACTCATAAAACTTTAAGAGGACCAAGAGGTGGATTTATCTTATGTAAGAAAGAATTTGCAAAAGATATTGATAAAGTAATATTTCCTGGTATACAAGGAGGACCTTTAATGCATGTAATAGCTGCAAAGGCTGTAGCTTTTAAAGAGGCTATGATGCCAGAATTTAAGGAATACCAAAAGCAAGTAGTTAAAAATGCTAAGGCGTTAGCTGAGGAGTTGATAAGGCTAGGTTATAGGCTTGTAAGTGGTGGAACTGACAACCATTTGATGTTAGTAGATTTGAGAGAAAAAGGAATAACAGGAAAAGAAGCAGAAAAAGCTTTAGAAGAAGCAGGGATAACGGTAAATAAAAATGCAATACCCTTTGATCCTCAGCCTCCGACAATAACTAGTGGAATAAGGATAGGAACTCCAGCCTTGACTACTCGTGGTATGAAAGAAGAAGAAATGAGGTATGTAGCGAGGCTTATCCATCAAATCCTCTCTAATCCTAAAGATGAAAAGGTAAAAGAAAAGGTAAAAAAAGAAGTTGAAGAATTATGTAAACAATTCCCAATTTATAGAAAGGAGAATTAATAAATGGTTAGTATAGTAGAACATCCATTAGTACAACATAAGTTAACCAGATTAAGAGATAAAAATACTCAACCCAAAGAATTTAGAGAACTTTTGTCAGAAATTTCAAGCCTTATGCTTTACGAGGTTACAAGAAATTTACCATTAAAAGAGGTAGAAGTAGAAACTCCCTTGGGTATTGCAAAGGGAAAAGTTTTAGATAACAAAGAGATTGCTATTGTTCCTATTTTAAGAGCAGGATTAGTAATGGCGGAAGGAATGTTGCAGATTCTTCCTTCAGCTAAAGTGGGACATATAGGCCTTTATAGAGATCCTCAAACTCTCCAGCCAGTTCAGTACTATACAAAACTTCCAGAGGATATTCACAAAAGGGAAGTGATTGTTGTAGACCCAATGCTTGCGACAGGAGGCTCTGCTGTAGCTGCTATATCTATTTTGAAATCTAAGGGTGTAAGAAACATCAAATTTGTATGTATTATTTGTGCTCCTGAAGGAGTAGAAGCCTTAGAAAGTAGTTATCCTGAGGTAGAGATATATACTGCTGCTATTGATGAGAGATTAAATGATCATGGGTATATTATACCGGGGCTTGGAGATGCAGGAGATAGACTTTTTGGTACAAAATAGTAACTCTGCTATGGGGGAGCTTGTTGTGAGAAAAGACAAGTTTATTATCGAAGGGGGACATAGACTTAGAGGAGAAATAGATATATGGGGAAGTAAAAATGCCTCTCTGCCTATAATGGCAGCTTCTATACTCAATTGTGGGGACCTAATTTTAGATAATGTTCCTCCTGTAAAGGATAATATTACTATGGCCGAAATACTTAAAGTATTAGGTTTGGAAGTAGAATTTCTTGAAGGGGACAAAGTACATATAAAGGGAGAACCTAAGGGATACAGAGCTCCTTATGAACTGGTATCTAGAATGAGAGCTTCTTTTGAATTAATGGGACCTTTGCTTGCTCGTTTTGGAGAAGCAGAGATTCCTTATCCAGGTGGCTGTAGAATTGGTTTGAGACCTGTCGATCTTCACATTAAAGGTTTTGAAAGTTTAGGGGCTGAAGTTAGTGTTGAAAAGGGTTATGTATGTGCAAGAGCTAAAAAAGGATTAAAAGGGACAAAGATACATCTTGATAAGCCTAGCGTAGGAGCTACAAGAAATATTATGATGGCTGCGGTCTTAGCAGAAGGAGAAACAGTAATTGAAAATGCTGCTTGCGAACCTGAAGTGGTTGATTTAGGGAATTTTTTGAGGATGATGGGAGCGGAGATTGAAGGATTAGGAACCTCTACTATACACATAAAAGGTAAAAAGGAGTTGAAATCTGTTAATTATTATAAGGTTATTCCTGACAGAATCGCTGCTGGTACTTTTATTATTGCTGGGGTTATGTTGGGAAAAGACCTGATTGTAAGAAATGTTGAGCCCGAGCATCTTCAAAGTTTGTTTATCAAATTAAGGGAAGCGGGGGTTGAGACTTTACAAATAAAAGATAAGGAGGTAAGGATTAAAGCAGCTAAAAACTGGAAAGGAATTGAAGTCACTACTATGCCATATCCTGGCTTTCCCACAGATCTGCAGCCTCAAATGATGGTTTTTTTGAGCCTTGCACAAGGAAGTAGTCTGCTTGTGGAAACAGTTTTTGAAAATAGGTTTTTACATGTAGGTGAGCTTTTACGTTTAGGAGCCAAGATAAGTATAGATGGAAGAACAGCCCTAATTCAAGGAGTGGATAAATTAAAAGGTGCTCCTGTGGAGGCAACTGATCTTAGAGCTGGAGCAGCCTTAGTGCTTGCAGGATTAGTGGCTGATGGAATTACTGAAGTTTTAGATGTAAGTGAACATATTGACAGAGGTTATGTGGCTTTAGAGGAAAAACTATCTGCTTTGGGGGCTAAGGTTAAGAGAGTTTATGAAGAAAGTAATTAAGGTTTTAATTTCAATTTTTATTGGACTGTCTCTTTTAGGAGGAGGTTTGTACCTCACTATTCCTCTATGGTTTAAGCCTTTAGTTTTTTATATTCTAAATGAGAATTTTGGAAACGTTATATATGTGGAGGATATTAAATATGTTTTTCCTAATAAGATTGCTATTTCTACTTTAGGAGTAGCAAATCTTGCCTCTTTTTCTAATGTGAATGTTCTTATTCAAAATCCTATTAAACTATCTCCTATTATTTTAGAACTAGTTAAACCCAAAATAATCGTAATTCATAATGAAAAAGGAGAATGGACTTTTCCTCCTATTCCTGGTATTGATACCTCCAAAGATAAAGGTGTTTCTAATATTAATGTGGAAATAAGGGCTAATATAAGGGATGGAATAGTTGTTGTTAGAGACCTCAAATTGAAGAAAGATATTGAACTCTCAAAAGTTAATGGAGAACTATTCTGGAAAAATCAGGTAGTTTCGTATACTGTTTCTACATTAATAGATGGACAATCAATAAAAAGCTATGGGAATTATGACTTTTCAAAGGAAAAAGGAGATTTAACTTTTGAGTTTCAAAAAGCTTTTGCAGAAGTTTGGGGACCATTATTTTTACCTGAGATTTTCACAATTGAGAAAGGACTTTTTACAGGTTGGTTTAATACAAAAGGTGAAAAAGGTAATTGGAAAGTAAAAGGAGAAATTGAGGCCTATAATGCAGAGGGTAGAATTTCTCCTTTTAAGAGTAGATTTACTAACATTTCTCTAAAATTGAAAATAGATGGTGAAAATATAAATATTACTGAGGGAAAAGGAAATCTTAATGATTCTGCAATAAAGTTTTCGGGTAAATTAATGCCTATTCCTCTGTTAGACATAAACTTTAAGAATTTCGATTTAGAAGCCTTGGATAAAGAATTTTTTGAAGGAAATGCTAAGTTGAAGGGAAAAGTAGAGGGAGAGATTATTGTGTCGGATTCTTGGGAGAAGCCTTTAGTCAAAGGGAATTTAACTGCCAAAAATATTTCTATATATGATTTTGAATTTAAAGAAATAAAAATAACCACAGACTCTAATTTGCCTTCAATAAGTGCAGAGATTTTAGGAAAAATGGAATTAGGGAACATAAAAGGTAAAGTTTCTTTTAATTTAGAAAACAATATGGGTAGTTTCAATATAGATGGAGAAAATATTAATGTTGAAAAAATAGCTGAGATTTTCAATCTTCCTAAAATGGAAGGTAAAGGGAGCGTATCAATTAAAGGACTAAAAGATAAAGAATGGAAAATATATATAAGTGGAGTGATAGAGAACGGAAGATTGGGAGATTATTCTGCAGAAAGAATTCTGTTTAATTTTGAGAATGAAGGAAAAGATCTGAATTTTCATAAACTTTTAAAGATTAAGAGTTTTTTTTTCCTAAAAAGTTAAAACTTGAATTAATAGGTTTGGTATTCAATAGTTTAAAGAGTAGTGGTAACATTCAATTGTCTAAAGACTCTTCTTCAAACTCTAAGTACAATATAAGGGGAAAATTCCTTGTTGATAATATTGGTACATTACATGTTTATGGAAACTATGATTTTGAAGGTTCTTTTGGGGAAATTTCTTTAATTTCTTCTTCCTTTGATTTAAGAAATCTTAGTCCTCTTTTGCCTTTAGAGAAAAATAATATAAGTGCTACCATCTTTTTAAGAGGAAAGATAACAGGAAATATATTTAGTAAACCTTTTTATAATTTCTCTATTCATATAAGAGATCTAAGTATTAATACTCTAAAGATTGATAGATTGACTATAAATCTTAAGGGAATAGACTTAAAAAACTTAGATGCTTCTGTTAGTGGTAAATATAGTAATAGTACTTTCTGGTCAAAAGGTAGATTTGACCTTTTTAATTTGAAAGGAGAATTAAAGGGTAGAATTAATTGGAATGATTTTGTAAAATTTAATCCTTATTTTGTTTGGCAAGGTAGTTTTTCATCCTGGAGTTTCGAAATATTTTCTAAAAACTCAAGTCTAAGATACAATAATTTTTGTCTTAATCTTTCAGATCTTAGTCTAAAAATTGATAGTGAGAGTAGGATTGAAGGGTATTTATTTCATTTAGATAAAGGATGCTATCTATACGCAGGATTAAATGGGACTTTAGATAAATGGAAGCTAGTAGTATGGGGGGAAAATCTTAATATTTTAGACTCAAAGTTGCAAGAGATAGAATTTTCGTTAAGTAGTGATTTTGTAGGAGATATGAAAATTAAAATAGGAGATCAAAAGGTTATTAAAAGTGAATTTATCTTATCTCTTGATAATAAGGTGCTTACTTTGAAAGATATTTCCTATA
>CALHTV010000039.1 GCA_938039765.1 uncultured Dictyoglomus sp.
TTCTAAAGATAAAGATCTTACCTGGAGCATACTGCTAGAAGGTAATAAAAAAGCACGGATGGAAGCTCAAAAGACTATGGAACTTGTAAGAGAGGTTATGAAGATAAAGATATCATGACATGGAATCCATTTATTTCAATAAAAGAATTTTTGCAAGAAGAAGTGGATCTTTCTCTTTTTCCATTAAGAGCTTTGGTGGAACAATACTCTTCTTTAGATGAGGAAAAATGGAAAGATTTAGAACTTACTACCTCTTTTTTGGATGTTGCGGTAGAAATACTAGAGAGCAAGCTTAGGAGATTATTTGATAAGAAAAAAGAGGTTAAGAATAATAATAAAGAAGAAGATTTAAAACTTGTAGTAGATGACTCTTGGAAAGATTTAGTTGAATATCTAAGAGAAAAAGAAGAAAAAAGTCTACTTATATTCAGGAGAGAGAAAAATAATGAAGTAGAATTAGTTCCTGAAAAGAAAATAAACATTACTGAGATTTATGTTTTGTTTTTAGAGAAGAGAAACAAGGGTTTCATTGATTTAAACTATCTAGAAGAAGATTTTAAGATTGATTTTGAAAGTAAATATAAAGAGGTTTTAAGGTTTCAAGAAGGAAGATTTTCTGATCTTGTGAAAGGTAAATGTAATATAGAAGTGATATGTTATCTTTTAGTTCTATGTGATCTTTCTAATAAAGGCAAAGTAATTTTAGAGCAGAAGGAAGCCTTTGGAGAGATATATTTTAAAATAAGAGAAAATGAGAGAGATAAAGCATATAATTAAAAACCAAGTAGAGGCATTGATATTTGTTTCAGAGAAACCGATATCAGCTAAAGAAATAGCAAAATTTTTAGAAATCTCCGAAAAAGAAGCTGAAGAGATAATTGAAGAGTTGCGGGAAGAATATCAAAATCGAGGAATAAACATCTATAAAATAAACGGAGCATACGAATTTGCTACATCACCAGAGGTTGCGCCTGTATTATGGAGATACCTTTCTAAGAAGAGAGAAAGATTACCAAGATCTGCTCTTGAGACTTTAGCAATTATATATTACCATCAGCCTATAACAAAGGCTGAAATTGAGGCTATTAGAGGGACAAGGGTGGATAGTATCCTTAGCATATTATTAGAGAAAAAATTAATTAAAATTCTAGGTAGAAAGGAAACCATAGGAAGACCTTTTATATATGGAATAGGAGAAGAATTTTATAGATACTTTACTATAGAAGATGAGGATGAGCTTAAAAAATGATTGAGAGATTGCAGAAGTTTATAGCTAGAGCAGGTTTTACTTCACGAAGAAAAGCTGAACTTTTGATTCTTCAAGGAAGGGTTAAAGTTAACGGTGAAATTGTCAGAACTCTTGGATACAAGATAGATCCAGAAAAAGACATTGTGGAGGTGGATAATAAAATATTAAAACCTGAGAGTAAAATATATTTAGTCTTGTATAAACCTGTTGGTTATTTATCCACTCTTTATGATCCTTTTGGGAGAAAAACTATAAAAGATCTTTTGTATGGAAAAATTTATTCTAGAGTTTATCCTGTAGGAAGATTGGATCAAGATAGCGAAGGCTTGTTGCTATGTACTAATGATGGAGAATTAGCTAATTATATTATTCATCCAAGATATAAAATTCCTAAAGTGTATGAAGTTTTAATAGAAGGAATTCCTAAGGAATATGAGTTGAAAAAACTAAGAGAAGGTGTTATTTTAGAAGAAGGGAAGACTTTACCAGCAGAATTTGATATACTTTGGAAAGATGAAAAAAAGGAACTTACTTTTTTAAGGGTTGTTTTGTATCAAGGCTGGAAGAGGCAAATAAGAAGAATGTTAGCGTTATTTGGATACAGAGTTTTGAAGTTGAAGAGGACTAAGATAGGAGAAATAGAGTTAGGAGAACTAAAACCAGGAGAATTTAGATTTGTGAATGAGAGAGAGAGACAATGGTTGGAGAGTTTAAAAGTTTAGGTGAATTGCTAAGAGAAACAAGATTAAAAAAAGGCTTAGATTTAAGAGATGTTTCAGAAAAACTTAAAATTAGCTATAGATACCTCAAGTATTTAGAGGATGACTTATATGACAAAGTGTCATTATCAGAATTTTATAAAAAAGGAATATTAAAAAAATATGCTAATTTTCTGGGTGTAGATGAGAAAGAGGTACTAAAATTATATTATTCCCAATATAAAGTTGAAGAAAAAGTAAAACCCCCTGAGAAGAAAGAATCTTCAAAGTCTTTATGGAGATATGGAGTTTATGTTATAGTTGCATTGATAGTTTTTGTTACTCTTTACTTTACAATTAAATCTACTTATACTCCATCAATACCTCAACCTTTTATTGATACTTATACTTACGATTTTCCTTCTTCTACCTATACTGAGCCATATTTAGAAAAAAAACAAGAGTTAACTTCTGATGATTTGAATTCTTATACTAGTTCTATAAAAGTAGTAGCTCATGATAAAGTATGGATTAGGGTTGCTTATGAAGATAAGGTTATATATGAAGGGATTTTAAAAAATGGTGATGTTCTTACTTGGACTTATACTTCTCTCTACTTTCATATAGGTAATGCTGGGGGCTTGGAAATATTTTACAACGATAAAAGTTTGGGGAATTTAGGTAAAAGAGGAGAGGTTATTAAGATAAAAGTACCATGAAAAAGGCAGGAATTATTCACTTAGGATGCTCTAAAAACCAAGTTGATACAGAAATATTGTTGGGATTTTTAAAAGATTTAGGATATTCTTTTACTTCTCGTCCAGAAGAGGCTGACCTTTTATTAGTAAACACCTGTGCTTTTATAAAACCAGCGTGGCAAGAAGCAGAGGAAAATATTGTCTCTTTAGAGAAGTATAAGTTAAAGAACGAGAATTTAAAAATCGTAGTTGTGGGGTGTTATGTAGAAAGATTTAAAGATAAACTTGAAGAAAAGTATCCTTATGTAGATCTTTTTATTGGTCCTGGAGAATATGATAAATTTTGTGAGTTATTAAAATCAAATATGCACCTATCAAGCAAGGTTTATTCTTCCCCTGCTTCTACCTTTATTTATAATCATCGAATGAAGAGAGTTCTGATTTCTCCTAATTTTTGGGCTTATGTAAAGATTTCAGAAGGTTGTAATAATCTTTGCAGTTATTGTACTATTCCTTATATTCGTGGAAAGCTAAGAAGTAGAAGAATAGAAGATATTGTCAAGGAAGTTTATAGCTTAGTTAAAAATGGGGCTAAAGAAATTAACCTTATATCTCAAGATACCACAAGATATGGAGAAGATATTTATGGAGAACCTTCTCTCTTAGCTCTTCTTAAAGAGTTAGAAAAAATAAAGGGGGATTTTTATATTAGGATTCTTTACTCATATCCTATTAGAATTACTAGAGATTTAGTTCACTTTATAAAAAATTCAGAAAAAATAGTTCCTTATTTCGAAATTCCTATCCAACATGTGAATGATGAGATATTGATAAGGATGAATAGAAACTATACTAAGGAAGATATAAAAAGAGTGTGGTCGATGATAAGAGAAAACATAGAAGAGTCAGTTATCAGAACAACTGTGATGGTAGGTTTTCCAGGAGAAACGGAGAAGGCTTTTGAAGAACTCTTAGCTTTCATTGAAGAGTATTACTTTGAACGTTTAGGAGCTTTTACTTATTATGCGGAAGATGGTACGATAGCTAAAGATTTTGATGACCAAATTTCGAATGAAGAGAAATTAAGACGGTTTGATCTTTTAATGAAAAAACAGAAAAAAATTTCAAGGAAATTAAATGCAAAACTTCTAGGGAAAGAATTAGAGGTCATAATTGAGGGAAAAAATAAAAATTATTATATAGGGAGAAGCTGGAGAGAGGCTCCAGAGGTAGACAGTTTAATTTTAATAGAGGATAAAGACTCTAGAATGTTTAAGGTTGGAGATAAAATAAGAGTAAGGATTAAAAATTATAGTGCTTATGATTTGATAGGAGAGTTAATATGAGTTTACCTAATTTTTTAACGGTTTTGAGAATTTTTTTGGTTTTTCCTATAATTCTCTTTATTAAAATAAATCCAACCCTTTCTAGCATTTTATTCTTTATAGCTATTTTTACTGATTATTTAGATGGTGAAATAGCCAGAAGATATAAGAAAATTTCAGATCTAGGTAAGTTTTTAGACCCACTTGCAGATAAAATATTAGTTTCCAGTATACTAGTGTATTTTGTTTGGTTAAGATTTTTTTCTCCATGGATACTCATTCTTATTCTTTTTAGAGAGTTTATGGTTACAGGACTCAGGTTAGGTCTTATTCAAAAGGGAATTGTATTGCCTGCTTTAAAATCAGGAAAAATAAAGACTTTCTTCCAAGATTTAAGTATTCTTTTTTATTTTCTAAATCTTCCATTTAGAGAAATACTATTAATTATTTCTCTTATTCTTACTTTATATTCTGGCATCTATTATTTTTACAAATATGGAAAAGAAATTTTTTAATTTAAAAGATAATTTTAAAAGATTATTTATAGCTATTGACTTTTTAGAAGAAACTAAAAGTAAACTTTATGCCTTTCAGGAAGAGATCAAAAGATCTATTTGGGGAGATATTAAATGGGTAGAGAGAGAAAATTTTCATCTTACTCTTAAATTTTTAGGCGAAGTTTCTATAGACCTAATAGAGGATATTAAAGAAGTAATGGTAGAAGTGTCGAACTATGTTAATCCTTTTTATATCAGTTTAAAGGGTTTTGGGGCTTTTCCTTCCTTTGATAGTCCGAGAGTTTTGTGGATAGGAATTGAGGAAGGTATTAAAGAACTTGAAATGCTTTTTGGTCTTCTAGAAAAAAGATTAGTTAAAAAGGGTTTTGAAAAAGAAAGAAAGGCTTTTTCTCCTCACTTAACTTTAGGGAGAGTCAAAAGTAGGAATTTTAAAATCTCGAGAGAATATAGTTTTTCGGAAGAAAAAATCTTTGTTGAAGAGATAACCCTTTTCGAGAGTAAATTAACTCAGCAAGGTCCTATATATACACCAATTTTTAGGATTAAATTAGGTAAAAAATAAAGGGATTTTGCAAAAAATCTAAAAACACTGCAAAAAATGGAGTAAAATTTTAAAATCTCTCAAAAATTTCTTATTATTATCTATTTTCTTTTGAAAATTTCTTGTCAAAAGCTTATATTAATGATAGAATTGGTTTCGTAAAAATCTTAAAGGAAGGAGGCGGGACCCAAAGTGAAAATAACAGGGAAGTCTTTAGGAAGACATATTTTGGCTGAGATGTATAATTGCAATAGAGAAATATTAAATGATGTAGAGAAAATAAAAGAAATAATGGTTAATGCTGCTATAACTGCAGGAGCAGAGGTAGTAGAAGTTGTGTTCCATAAATTTAGCCCTTATGGAGTAAGTGGAGTTGTGGTTATTTCAGAATCTCATTTAGCTATTCATACATGGCCAGAGTATGGTTTCGCAGCTGCTGATTTGTTTACTTGTGGGGATCATGTAAATCCTTGGAAAGCTTTTGAATACCTAAATAATTATCTCCAAGCAGAACAAGTAATAACCTTTGAGGCTAAAAGAGGAATTCTCCCTATAGAGGCAGGGAATTTTACTTATAAACCTGAGAGTGTAAAAGAGGAGGAGAGGGAGACTGTAGGTTGACTGGTTTAGAAAATTATAAAAAGGGTGGGAAATTAAATTATGGATGCTTATTGGATTATAGAAAAAAATCATCCCAGCGAAATTCATTGGCATGGAGTTAATAGATTCTATTATACTGGAAAGTCCCCTTATCAAAAGATTGAGATTATTGAGAGTAGTTTTTATGGAAGATGTTTAGTTTTAGATGGTAGAATTCAGTCCAGTGAAAAGGATGAGTTTATATATCATGAAGCACTGGTGCATCCTGCTTTATTATTAAATCCGGCTAGAGAGAAAAAAGTTCTAATAATGGGAGGAGCCGAAGGGGCTACTTTACGGGAAGTTTTACGGTATAAAGAGGTTCAAGAAGCTGTTATGGTAGACATAGATGGTGAAGTAGTAAGGGTTTCTAAAGAATATCTTCCAGAGTGGCATCAAGGTGCTTTTGAAGATGTAAGAACAAAACTTTATATAGCCGACGCAAGAGAATTTCTTGAAAAAACGAATAAGAAATTTGATGTAATCATTAGTGACTTATCAGAACCTATGGAAGGTAGTCCTGCTGTTAAGCTTTTTACTTATGAATTCTATTCTATTGTTAAGGAACATTTGGCTGAAGATGGAATTTTTGTAATGCAGGCTGGAACAACCCATCATTTAAAGATTTTTTTCCACTCTGTGATGTATTCTACCTTGCGTAAAGTCTTCAAAAAAGTTAGATCTTATCAGGCTTATGTTCCTGCATATGATTTTATATGGAGTTTTATTTTTGCAAGTGATAAAATAGATCCAAAGGAATTTAGTGAGGAGGAAATAAATAATCTTCTCAAAGATAAAGAAATTAATGGTTTAAAATTTTATGATGGAGAAACCCATAAAATGATGTTTTCTTTACCAAGACATATTAGAGAATTAATTGAAAAAGAAGAGAGAATAGCTTATGATAACGCTCCTCTCTATGCAGTAGAGGATTAAATAAGGAGGTTTGCATGTTTTGTTGTGAGGAATGCCCTTACTACAAAGAATGTTTAAATCATAAGGTAGGATGTTGTTCAAGATGTTCTCACTACAATGAGTGTTATGATGTAAAAGAGGGATATAATTCGGAGGGATAAAGATGGCAAAAGTTAGATCTAAAAAAGAAAGGAAAATGCAAACTATAAGAGTAGTTGCTGCTATTATTGCTTTATTTTTCTTGCTCAGTATATTTATAGTTTGGGGAATGTACCTTATTGGTAGATGAAGAAAAATAAGATCTCTATTATAGGTTTTATGGGAAGTGGTAAAACCACAGTTGGTTTACTATTGTCTAAATCGTTGAATTTTTCTTTTATTGATTTAGACGATTATATTGAAAAAAAAGAGGGTAAGAGTATAAAGGAGATATTTTTTGTTAAGGGAGAAGAATATTTTAGAGAAAGAGAAAGCTTTTATTTGAAAGAGGTTATTAAGAACCAAGAAAAAATTGTGATTGCTACAGGAGGAGGGATTATAAAAAGAGAAGAAAATAGAATTATTCTTAAAGAAAAGACTTTTGTAGTATATTTAAAAGGCGATTTTTCGGTTTTGATGCAGAGACTTAATAGTGGTATTGAAAAGGAGAAAAGGCCGTTATTGTCGTTAGATGTAGATGAACTTTATAATTTATGGATATCTAGAAAACCACTTTATGAGTCAATTCCGGATTTGATTATAGACATAGAAAATAAATCTCCTTTCCAGATCGTTGAGGAGATATTAAATAGTTATGAGATGTAGGGTCTTAGTTATTCATGGTCCTAATCTTAATATGTTAGGAATAAGAGAGCCTCACATCTATGGTGATTTTAGCTTTGAACTTATAAACAAATTGATAGAGGATAAAGCTAAAGAAAAGGATTTTGAAATAGAGATATATCAATCCAACTGGGAAGGACAAATTGTTGATTGGATTCAGCAAAAAGGGCCAAAAGTTGATTATATAATTATAAATGCTGGGGCTCTTACTCACTATAGTTATGCTATAAGAGATGCTTTATCTGCTGTCAAGACTCCTACTATTGAAGTCCATATTAGTAATATTTATGCTCGAGAGGAATTTAGGCACAAATCTGTTATTGCTCCTATAGCAATAGGTCAGATATCAGGGTTTGGTATATATAGCTATTTACTTGCTCTTGATTATATTGATTATGTATTAACCCAGAAAACTCCTAATCTTTGAATCTCTCACATAACCTCTTTGGGAGATCTGTCTCTTTATTCTTGACAAAAGATCTTCATATATCTATAATTAATATAGATAATAAAATCATAATCTATAATTCGATCTCCACTTCATACTCAATATTTAACTACTATTTGAAGTTAAATTATTAACACATTTAGAGGGAGGTGGAGTTAAATGTTGCAAAAATTTGAGACAATAAATGTATCATTTCTTAGTAGTTATCCTCCTAGAGCTTGTGGAATAGCTACTTTTACTGAGGATCTTGTAAAAGAGATAGATAAAATTGCCTCCTTATATAATCCTTTAGTGAACACAAGTGTTATTGCTATAAGTGATGATTTGTATATTTACGATAATAAGGTAATAAAAGAAATAGATCAGTTCGATAAAGGGAGTTATAAAAAACTTGCTAAGTATTTGAATGACTCTGATATTGAACTTTTGATAATCCAACATGAATATGGAATTTTTGGGGGAGAAAGTGGTGAGTTTCTACTTGATCTGATCTATAATCTTGAAATTCCTGTAATTAGTGTATTACATACAGTCCTAATAAATCCTAATGAGAAACAGAGATATATTTTGAAAGAATTAGGAAGATATTCTGCAAGGGTAGTAACTATGGCAAAAAATACAATTGAACTATTGAAAAATATCTATGGGATAGATGAGAGAAAAATTGTACACATACCTCATGGTGTGCCTTACACAAATTATGGGGATAGAGAAACTCTTAAGAAAGAATTAGGATTAGAAGGAAAAATAGTAGTAAGTACTTTTGGACTTATAGGACCTGGAAAAGGTTTAGAATATGGAATAGAAGCTATAGCAAAGTTAAAGACAGAATTTCCTAACATACTCTACTTAATTCTTGGTAGAACTCATCCTGGGATTATTAAGAATGAAGGAGAAAGCTATAGAGAGAAGCTATTATCTTTGGTGGAGGAATTAAAAGTAAAGAATAATGTGGTTTTTGTTAACAGATATTTAACTCAAGAAGAGATTCTTAAGTATCTCCAAGCGTCAGACATATATTTGACTCCTTATCTTAATAGAGAACAGGCTGTAAGCGGTACTTTAAGTTATGCTCTTTCTTGTGGAAGGGTTATTGTATCTACCGCATACAGGTACGCAGAAGAGCTGCTTGCTGATGGTAGAGGAATACTAATTGACTTTAAGGATGCCAACGGAATATATGAAGGTATAAGAGAGATTCTAAAAAATGAGAGCAAAAAGAGAGAAATTGAGAGAAAAGCCTTTGAATATGGCAAGAATATGTGGTGGAATGTAGTAGCTGAAAAATATATAAAACTCTTTATTGAAGTAATCAAAGAAACAAGAGTAGCTCATTACAGGGGGTGGGAAGAATGGAATTTCTCTACCCCAGAGTTGAGCATTTATTCAGACTAACTGATGATACTGGTGTTTTACAGCATTCAAAATTTAGTGTTCCTGATCCAAATTTTGGATATACCACTGATGATAACTCAAGAGCTCTAATTGTGGCCATTATGTTATATAAAAACTATAAAGAAGAAAGATATTTAAATCTCATATATAGATACAGTTCTTTTCTCTTAAATGCACAAACGGAGAAAGGAAATTTTAGAAATTTTATGTCTTATAATAGGGTCTTTTTGGAAGAGGAAGGATCAGAAGATTCTTTTGGAAGGGCTGTTTGGAGCTTAGGGTTTGGAATCTCAGAAAAGAGTTTACCTATAAATTTAAGGAACTTATATAAAGAAATGTTTATTAAAGCCATGAATCATATTTATGAGTTAAAATCTCCTAGAAGTAAGGCATATACTATATTAGGTATGTATTATGCTCAGAAAGACTTGTCTTTAAATCTTTTTGAGCATGTAAGAAATCTTGCAAAATCCTTAGTAAGACAATTCAGAGAAAATGTAGATTCTTCTTGGAGATGGTTTGAAGACATTATGGCTTATAGCAACGCAGTCCTTCCTTTATCTCTTCTAATCTCTTACCGAATATTAAGAGATAAAATGTTTTTAGAAGTTGGACTAGACAGTATGGAATTTTTAGAGAAAATAGTGTTTAGAAATGGGTATTTTAAGCCTATAGGATGTAAAGGATGGTATGTAAGAGGCGGAAAAATAGCAGAATATGATGAACAACCTATTGAGGCGAGTGAGATGGTATTACTTTATAAGGAGGCTTATGAAATACTTAAGGATGTCAATTATATTACTAAAGCCAAAGAAACTTTTATGTGGTATCATGGTAAAAATTCAAAAAGAATTTGTTTGATGGATCCTGAAACAGGTGGGTGTTATGATGGAATAAATGAAACAGGAGTTAATTTAAATCAAGGAGCAGAAAGTATTATCTCTTACTTGATAGCTTATCTGAGTATGAGAGAACTTATAGGTTTAAGACAAGAAGCTATGATATCTTAGCCTGCAATAATTCCTTTGATGGCAAGTTCCAAATCTGAAGGGTTTGGACTTGCCATCAAAGCTTCATTTGCATCTATAATGTTCCCTTTATATAATTCCAATAAATGTTGATTGAAAGATTGCATACCTTCCATTTTGCTTTCTTCTATGATCTTAGGAATTTCTGTAAGTTTATTTTCTCTAATCCATTTTCTTACTGTTGAGGTACCAATAAGTATTTCACAGGCAGGAACTAATCCTGTTTTGTCTTTTCTTTTTAATAGTCTCTGAGATACTACTCCTACTAAAGTGCTTGACAATTGATATCTTACTTGGTTTTGTTGATGAGGGGGAAACATGTCTACAATTCTTGAGATTGTAGATACAGCATCTATGGTATGTAGAGTGCTAAGGACTAGATGACCTGTTTCTGCTGCTTGTAAGGCTACCGAAACACTTTCTAAATCTCTAAGTTCTCCCACCATGATTACATTAGGATCTTCTCTTAAAGCCATTTTTAAAGCTGAGGAGAAAGAACTTGTGTCGACGCCAATTTCTCTTTGAGATATTAAAGATAATTTATCCACAAATACGTACTCAATAGGGTCTTCGATGGTTATTATGTTTAAATTTTCATTTTGATTTAAATACTCAATCATGGCAGCTAATGTTGTAGATTTACCAGAGCCAGAGGGTCCTGTAACTAATATAAGACCAGTTTTTTTAGTAACAAGAGTTTTTAGAGTGGAGGGTAACCCCAAGTCTTCAATTGAAGGTATGTTAAGTTTAATAAGCCTCATTGAAATAGCTATTGTTTGTCGTTGAGTATATACGTTAACCCTAAATCTTACTAATCCTCTCTTTTCATAAGGAAAATCTACTTCTTTGTTCTTTAGAAAAATATCTCGTACAGCTGGTGGCATAATACTAAAGGCTAAATTTTCTATTTCTTCTTGAGTTAAAGGTTCTTCTTTTAGAAAAATTATATCCTTCATTATTCTTACAGCGGGTGGACTTCCAGTTTTTAAATGGATATCTGAAGCTTCTAAATTTAAAGCCAAATTGATTATTCTCTTGCATGTCTCTGAGGAACATGGCAATCTGGCCAATGTCTGTCATCTTTATGAGCTTGGCAAAGTTCTGATCCAAGATGGATATGACGGTGGCATACACGAAAATCC
>CALHTV010000040.1 GCA_938039765.1 uncultured Dictyoglomus sp.
TTAAAAACGGAAAAGTAAAAGAGGTAGATATAGGTATGTTAGATGGGAGATATTTTGTGGGTATTGCGGGAACAGGTTTTGTGGGAGATGTTAATTATAATTCAAATAAATTGAATTTGACAGGTTTTAAAGGTTATATAGTATCAGTTTTTACTACCTTAAAGACCTTTAAATATCCGGAATGTGAGATCCTATTTGACGGAACTTCCTGGATAGGAAATATAACCCTTGTAGTTTTGGGGAATACTTCTTATTACGGAGGGGGAATGAGACTTCTTCCTGACTCAAGGCTTGATGATGGATTTTTTGATATTGGTATAGTTAAGAAAATTTCTCCTATAGAGTTGATCTTAACTTTTCCATTAGTTTACATAGGAAAGCATACCATCAATCCTCATATTAAAATATATAGAGGAAAAGAGGTAACTATAAGATCAAAGGAGGATCTTATAATAAGTTTTGACGGAGAACTTATGGTACGAAAAGAAATTACCTTTATAAACGTACCAAGATTCCAAAAAGTTATTGGGGGGTAGAGATCCTATGTCTTTTATGGGGAAATGGTTGATATTTTTTGGAATCATCTTAATTATTTTAGGCCTTCTTTTTATATTCTTTGAGAAAATGCCTTTTTTAGGTAAGCTTCCGGGCGATATAAGAATCGAAAGGAAAAATTTTGTTTTTTATTTTCCCATTACTACCTCTATTCTTCTAAGTTTGATTTTAACTATTATTTTAAATGTAATTTTACGTCTTAGAAAATAATATATGCTTAAGAAATTTCTTCTTCTCATTGCTAATATAATATCTTTATTTTTCCTTAGTTTTTCTTATTCTCAAGATATTCCTACAATCAGAATAGGATTAGAAAAAGTTAGTAGAACACTCTCTTTTTCAAATGTGGGTAAGATGGCTACTGATTATTTAGATATGGAGGTGGAAGGAAAAGGTTTTGTTAAAATTGAGGTAAGAGATAGTACAGCTTTTATAGAAACTGTAAATGGTCTTTTGCAAGTTACGCTTCCCTTGAGAATTTATCCAAATGGCTACTTCATTAACTATAACTCAAATCATTATAGAGGCTATTTAGAGATTTCTCCTAATAGCTGGTTGATAAATGTTTTAAATATTGAGGAATACCTATTTTCTGTAGTTCCTTCAGAAATGCCTGCTTATTATCCTTTAGAGGCTTTAAAAGCTCAGGCAGTAGCATCTCGGACGTATGCTTTGGTAAATAGGGGAAGGCATGGAGAATTTGATCTTTGCAGTACAGTTCATTGTCAGGTATATAAAGGTATAAGAGCTGAAAATGACAAAAGTACTAGAGCTGTATTAGAAACAATGGGAGAAGTGGCAGTTTACAATAATCAATTAATTAAGGCCTTTTTTCATTCCTCTTCTGGAGGATATACTGAGGATTGTAAATATGTTTGGGGTGGGGATATACCTTATCTAAAGGGAGTAAAAGATGTGGATGAACTTTTGAATGATTCGTGGGTTAGAGTTATTGCTGTTAATGAGCTTTTTGAAAAACTAAGTTCTTTAGGAATAAACGTTAATAGGAATTTTTCTCTAGAACTTGAAAAAACAGTTTCAGGAAGGGTATATAGGATATGGTTGAGGGATTCCGATAAGGCTTATATTTTAATGGGTACTACTTTTAGAAGTTTGTTTAATCTTCCTAGTACTTTATTTGATATGATATTGGAAGGTGATGGGCGAATTCTTTTAAAGGGAAGAGGAAATGGGCATGGAGTTGGCCTTTCTCAAAAGGGGGCAAAATTTTTAGCAGAAAAGGGATATAATTATAAGGAAATATTAAAATATTATTACCAGGGGGTGGATATTGCGAAATGGTATTGAGATTATCTGACTATGATTATAACTTACCGGAAGAGTTAATAGCTCAAGAGCCGGTAGAACCTCGAGATGCTTCTAGATTGATGGTAGTAAATAGAAAGACGGGGGATATTAGTTTGTGTATCTTTAGAGATATTAGTAACTTTCTAAGGGTAGGAGATGTCTTAGTTCTGAATAATACTAAAGTAATACCAGCACGGATCTATGGAAGAAAAGAAACAGGAGCCAAAATCGAGGTTTTATTACTTAGAAAAATAGGAGACAAGGAATATGAAGCTTTAGTAAAGCCAGGGAAAAGAGCTAAAATAGGTACAAAAATTTATTTTTCAGATAATATTTATGCGGAGGTTCTTCAGAAGAAAGAAGAAGGAATTTTTATATTACAATTTTCTAGCGAGGATATAGAAGAAATCTTACCTAAAATTGGAAATATTCCCCTTCCTCCATATATTAAAAAACCATTAAGAGATCCCTATAGATACCAAACTGTTTATGCTGCAAAAGAAGGTGCTGTTGCAGCTCCAACAGCTGGTCTTCATTTTACTCAAGAATTATTGAACACTTTAGAGGAGAAGGGGGTGGAGATTTTATATATTACTTTGCATGTTGGATTAGGAACCTTTAGACCAGTAGTGGTGGAAGATATTACTAAGCATAAAATAGATCCAGAGTACTTTGAAGTAGAAGAAGAGGTAGCAAAGGAAATAAATTTAGCGAAAAAAGAGGGGAGAAGGGTTATAGCTGTTGGGACTACGGTGGTAAGAGTTCTGGAAGCTCAAGGTAAATCCGGAAAGCTGGAGGCAGGAAGAGGATTAGTAGATTTATTTATTTATCCAGGTTTTGAGTTTAAAATTATAGATGGATTAATAACTAATTTTCATTTACCTAAATCTACCTTGTTGATGCTTGTGGCTGCTTTTATGGGATATGATTTGATGAAAAGGGCATATAAAAAAGCGATTGAAGAAAGGATGAGATTTTATAGTTTTGGAGATGCAATGTTTATTTATTAGAGGGAATTGAAAAATGATTTACGAGATTTTAAAAGAGGATATAAGGACTAAAGCAAGATTAGGAAAACTTAAAACTCCTCATGGTGAAGTAAAAACTCCTGTATTTATGCCCGTAGGGACTCAAGGAGCTATCAAGACCTTATCTCCTGAAGAAGTAGAGGAAGTTGGTGCAGAGATCATTCTTTCAAATACTTATCACCTTTTTTTAAGACCAGGATATGAGATAATAGAAAAGGCAGGAGGACTTCATAGTTTTATGAGATGGAATAGACCTATTCTTACTGATAGTGGAGGTTATCAAGTATTTAGCTTAGCTCGCTTGAGAAAAATAGAAGAAGAAGGAATACATTTTAATTCTCACATAGATGGGACTCGCTACTTTTATACTCCTGAACTTGTAATAGAAATACAGAGAGCTCTTGGCTCAGATATAGTCATGCCTCTTGATATTTGTTTGGGATACGGAGCTTCTTATTGGGAAGCAAAAGAGGCTTTGGAGATTACGATGCGATGGTTGAAAAGGAGTTTAGATTATAAGAACAAAAATGGTAGGAAGGATCAGATTTTGTTTGGAATAATTCAAGGAGGATTTTATAGAGAACTTCGAAAAAAAGCAGTGGAAGAGATGGTTGGCTTAGATTTAGAAGGTTTTGCTTTAGGAGGGATAAGTGTAGGTGAACCAAAAGAAATGATGTATGAAATAACAGATTATACCCTAGACCTTCTTCCTAAAAATAAGCCAAGATATCTTATGGGAGTTGGAGCCCCAGAAGATTTAGTTATAGGTGTCTCTATGGGTATAGATATGTTTGATTGTGTTTTACCTACAAGACTTGCGAGGCATGGAGTTTTTTATACTTCTTTTGGTCGTAGAAATATAAAAAATGCTCAATATAAAGAAGATTTCTCTCCTTTAGAGGAGAATTGCGATTGTTATACATGTAAAAGATTTTCGAAAGCTTATATTCGTCATCTATTTTTACAGCACGAAACCTTTTCTTATCGTCTTCTTAGTATTCATAATTTACGATTTCTTTTTAGGCTTATGGGAAGGATTAGAATAAGTATTCAGGAAGGGAGGTTAGATGAATTTAGGAAAGAGTTTTTGTCAAATTATTTAAGAAATGATAGAGAAAATAGATTGGAGAAGGAGGAAATATGGAGCAGACTGTTAATTTAATAAGTATAATCCTTGTTTGGGTAGTCTTTTTAGGTATTTTTTACTTTATGTTAATTATTCCTCAAAAAAGAGAAGCAAAAAAAAGACAAGAAATGTTAGATTCTTTAAAGGTAGGAGATAAAATTGTGACAAAAGGGGGGTTGATTGGGCAGATAGTAGCTATAAATAAACAAAAAAGAATTATACAGGTATCTTTCGCTAAAGGAATTGTTTTTGAGATGTTATTAGATGGAGTTGCTTATCCTTTAAAAGATTAAAGAAAGGAGAGATGAAGGATATATGAATATTAGACCTGAGATAAAAAGTGCCTTTATTGTTCTTATTGTTGGAGCAGCTCTATGGATTTTGTTGACCTTTCCTTTTAGATTTGGTCTAGACATAAAGGGAGGTATAAGAGTAACTCTTAAATGTCAAAGAACAGAAGGAGTAGAGATCACAGATGATGCGGTAAGAAGAACTATTGAAGTTATAAGAAATCGAATTGATCAGTTAGGAGTAACGGAACCTTCTATTTATAAAGAAGGAACAGATAAGATTGTGGTTGAACTTCCTGGAATTGAAGATCCAGAAAGGGCTTTAGAAATTATAGGACAAACTGCTTTATTAGAATTTAAGGATGAAACAGGGAAAACTATTCTTACAGGGTCTGCTTTAAAAACTGCAAAGGTTGAATTCGATCAAGTAGGACAACCTATGGTAAGAGT
Source organism: uncultured Dictyoglomus sp. (assembly GCA_938039765.1). Taxonomy (GTDB): domain Bacteria; phylum Dictyoglomota; class Dictyoglomia; order Dictyoglomales; family Dictyoglomaceae; genus Dictyoglomus. The sequence continues at coordinate 4,758 of CALHTV010000040.1, forward strand.
TGAAATGAATCCTGAAGGAGCTAAAATTTTTGCTGATTTTACTTCAAAAAATGTAGGTAAGCAAGTTTTTATTCTATTAGATGGTAAAGTTATTTCTAATCCTGTAATAAAAGAGCCTATTACTGAAGGGGTAGGGGTAATAACAGGAAGGTTTACCATAGATGAAGCTCAGAAATTGGCTATTCTTCTTAGAGCTGGTGCTCTTCCAGTACCAGTGAAAGTTATCGAAAACAGAACTATTGATCCTACTTTAGGAAGGGACACTATGGAAGCTGCTTATAAAGCTGGTATTATCGGAGCTATATTAGTAATTGTCTTTATGATCCTTGTATTTAGATTTTTGGGAGTTGTAGCTGATATAGCTCTTTTAATTTATATAGTATTGGATCTTGCAGTTTTAAAACTTTTAAATGCTACTCTAACTTTACCTGGAATAGCAGGAATAATACTTTCTATTGGTATGGCTGTAGATGCTAATTGCTTAATTTTTGCAAGAATGAGAGAAGAATATATGCAAAAGAAAACTCCAATGGCATCTCTTGATGCTGGTTTTAGAAATGCTCTTAGAGCCATTATTGATAGCAATGTTACAACTTTATTGGCTGCTCTTATATTATTCTATTTTGGTACAGGTCCTATAAGAGGATTTGCAGTAACCTTATCCTTAGGTGTTGTTCTTAGTATGTTTACTTCTATTATCGTGACTCGCACTTTACTTGAAAATTTATTATCTTTGCCACTATTTAAAAAAGCCACTAAGTTATTGGGACTTTAGAAGGGAGGAAGTTTTGTGAAAAGGGAAATAAACTTTTTAGGTAAGAAGACTAGAAGATTTCTGATGCTAATTTCCTTCTTGTTTATTTGTGTAGGTATGTTTTTCTTTTTCACGAAGGGATTGAATTATAGTATTGATTTCCAAAGCGGAAGTGTTATTTACTATAAACTGGAAAATCCATTAAATAGCAGTCAAATAACAAATATTAGAAATATTGCAAAGGGTTTGTACGAAAAAGCAACAGTTCAGACTGGTTCTGATGGGAAAGAAATTTGGATTAGAACGAAATTCTTAGAGGAAAAAGATTTAGATAAAATTACTAAGGAAGTAGAGAAAATAGCAGGAAGGTATATAGGAAGAGAAATAACTACAATTGAGCCTACCATAAGTAAAGAATTAAGAGAAAAAGCTATTCTTGCCTCTATTCTTGCAATTCTTGTAATGCTTGTATACATAACTGTAAGATTTAGATTTGACTTTGCAATATCAGCTATAATTAACGAGGCTTTTGTTCTTCTTGCTGCTATTTCTCTGTTTGCTATTTTTCAATGGGAAGTTAGTCCATCTTTTATTGCTGCTATCTTAACTTTGTTAGGT
>CALHTV010000041.1 GCA_938039765.1 uncultured Dictyoglomus sp.
AAAGAATCCAGGAGTTATATTTTCTTCTCCAAAATCAAATCTTTCAGTACTTCCAGGAATAATTACATGTCTGTCTGCAAATCTATATATGTTTTTTTCATGAAGGTGGCCAAGGATAAAGATGTTAAATGGTAAATTATATAATGTATCTACATGTACCTGGGGTTCTTGGGCTTTTGGATGGGCAAATTTTTCAAAAGAATAATGAAGGACAAGAATTTTTATTAAATCTTTTTCTCGAGGAAGATTTTCAGAAAGGATGATTTTTTCAAGGGGATCAATTTTTCCTTTTTTCCTAGGATCATGAGGAAGTCCTGATATAAGAATAGTTTCTTGATTTTTTGAGAAAATCTCGTAGGAAATTGTAGATTGAGAAGAGAAAGTTTTTATTAACCCGGCCTCTTCAAAGATTTTAATGGGAAAGGAGTCAGACTCAACCATATTGGGAGTATCGTGGTTTCCTCCAATAGCATAAATTTGGATGTTGTTCTTTTTGAGTCTTGAGAACTCTCTTGCCACAAAAGTTAAATCTTGATTTTTGGGATTTGATGAGTCAAAAAGATCTCCCGCCTGTATGAAGATGTCTACTTTTTCCTCGATGGCAAAATTAACTACCTCCTCGAGGGCATTTCTCAGTCTTTTTCTTCTCTTTTCTAATTTTTCTGGAAGAAGTTTTTTATAATATCTTCCTAAGTGGTTATCAGCAGTTACTAGAATTTTTATCATTATATCTCACTCCCAAAATCTGGAAGAATGTCTTGTAAGTCACTAAATATAGTTTTATCTAAGTTATTTAAAGCCCTTTGGAATTCTTCATCTAAGTCTACATCAAAACCGCCTTCTGCTGTTTCTCTTTCACCGACTTTTACCATAACAGGAATTTTTGTTAATTTTCCAAGAATTATGGCCTCTCCTATATTTAGACCAGGTAGATCATTAAAAAGATTTTCTGAAAGAGCTTCTGATGCTTCTTTTACCGCAGTTTGATCAGTGGGATTTGTGAGTCTCATTATAATTTGACTTCCACACTGAGATAGAGTATTACTGCTTATTTTATATGGTCTTTGAGTGACTACTATAAGAAAGACTTTAAATTTTCTTCCTTCTGCTGCTATCGAGTTTATAATTTTGGCGCTTCTTAGTTTTTCTGATTTTTCTTTAGGTACTAAGTTATGAGCCTCTTCTAGAACTATAAATAAAGGATAAGGGAGACCCTCTGATTTTGCTTTTGTCCAAATGTCATTTAATAACTTACTAACTACTAAATCCTGTAAATTTTTTTCTATTCCTGCAAGATCTATTACAGAAATATGAGCAGGTTTCAATATTTTTTCTAATTTTATATCTCTAAATCCCCATATAGGGTAATCTTTTATCCATTTGACATATTTTAGTGCTTTTCTTGCTCCTATTATGGTTTCTTCGGGATATCTTTTTTTATTCTTTTTTTCAACCTTTTTAAGAATTTTTCTTTCATAATCTTCAAAGTTTATAACCTCATCTTCTTCATTTTCTCCTTCTATTTCTGCCATAGTTTCAAGCTTCTCATATAATTCCTTTGGGGTAAAATCGATGCCTGATTTTCTTAATTCTTCAATGGCTTTTTCTACCGAATCTCTTATGTTACTATATTCAGAAATTCCAAGAATTTCTACAATTTGTTCATTCTCTAACTCGCTAAATCTAATTGAATAAGGTTCTACCCCTCCAATGGTTTCCTCATTAAATCTTCCTTGAACCCCTGGGACTCTATAGATGGTTACATTATGAGCAATAGAAGAGAATTCTCTAAGGTTATTTCTTTTTCTTTTTAAAAGTACATAATCACTATTGGGATCAAAAACCAATATAGTGGCCCCTAATTTAACTAATTTTTCTAAAAGTAATCCTGTAAGATAGGATTTACCTGCTCCTGTTTGAGCTATTATGGCCAAATGTCTCCTAAGTCCATTTGGATCAAGAGTTACTTTTACGTTAGGTCTATATAATAGCGTTCCTATTTCAATAGCATTCTGTTTTTTGTGGGTGAAGAATCTTTGGAGTAATTCATCAGGAGCTAAATATACAGGAGAGCCAGGTAAGGAGACTGATCTAGGGATAAGAATATTATCATCTTCGTCTAAGTATCCTAAAACTCTTGCAGAAGCTAATAGTTTTAGAGGAATTTTATAGTTCAACTCTAAAAGCTTGGTTGTAGCATCGTATTCTTGGTCTTCAGAAAGAACGTCCGAAAAAGCTTTGAGGCTTTCTACCTGAGCTAAGACTTCTACTTCTTCATTAGAGGAAGCAATACCTTTAATTATCACATATTCTAATCTTTTAGGAGCTAATTCTTCGTTAGTTATAAATTGAAAACTATCACAAAAACTTTCTCCTACCAGGTATCCTACACATTTTAGTTCCATTAGTAGAACCTCCCTTGACTTCTATCTAGCTCTATGATTCCAGGAAATTCTCTTTTAAGGATCATAATATATCTCTCTAAATCAGGTTCTCTTTTTATTCTAACAGTACGATCAACTAAATACAAAGGTGTTTGGTAAATTTCTGGGCTAATATAGTTGTCTTTCAAAAGTCCCAGTATGAAGTCGATATTTACTTCTCTTCCCCAATAATAGTTGATAGAAAGAATAGGGGAGAAATCTTTTACCATGTAAGCAGGAAAATCTATTCGTAGAAATTGGTCCCTTGGGAATAGTCTTACATAGAAGGTGTAAAAAGCAGGGGTATTACTCAAAATATCTTGAATCTTAGGATCTCTTTCTAGAATTTCTAATTGTTTATGTCCAAGTCCCATTTCTGCACCAATGAGAAGAGGGGTTGTATAGCCTGTTCCAGTGGAAAATGTGTTTAAAAGTTCCACATCAGTAGGCTTATAAGGAAGTTCCTCTTCTATCTTGGGGTAATCTAGGGAGAGTATTTGAAGAAAGAAAGTATTTCTTGAGGATTTAGAAATGGAAATAAGGTTTATATTCCTTTCTTTGCAGATATTTATTAATTCTAAAGTTTTAGTAAGTACTTTATAAGTCAAATTTCTATATTTTTCTTCTTCTAAACTACCTGTGTATCTTAATAGATATGAGATTCTCGATAATAAAGAACCATCAATAAATAAAGTTAAGGGATAAGCATGATCTTTGATAATTTGAGAAGCAAGTGTAATTTCTAAATCTTGCATTATCAAGTCTCTAATAACATTCAATTGATTTTCAGGGGTAGAGCCTGGTATAGGGTCTAGAGAAACTAGGGCTTTTTCATAGTTATTAGATCCTATAGCTAGGGCTTGGGTTATCAAAAGATAAGGTCCTAGGGAAAAAAACAAAGTTCTTTGAGAAGCATCCACTGCAAATATATGATTTCTAGTATATTGATAAAATTCTGATAGTTTGTGCCATATGTTATTGAAAAATTTTTCTATATAAGGTCTTTCTTTTAGACCTCTTTTGAGTAATAGTTCATTAATTAATGTTTTTTTATTATTAAGCTCTAAGATAAAGAGAGATATAAAATCAGGCATTAATAATATTATATCCTTTTAAAAGATCGTTATACAAGGAAATTAATTTCTGATTAATTTTTTTAATGTGAAAATTTCGAGAAGTTTCAAGAGCATTTTGAGACAAAGTATTGTATAAACTCCTGTTCTCAAGTAAGGTGATAATTCTATCAGAAAAGATTTTTATGCTTTTTTCTAATCCCTCTTTCCATGGAATTAAAAATCCATTTATTTCGTTTTTAACAAAATCAGAAATTGCCTCATCCTCTAATGCTATGACAGGAAGTCCAGCAGATAGTGCTTCTAATACTACTAAGCCTTGAGTTTCGGTAAGGGATGAAAATACAAAAATATCTGATGCATAATATACAGTTATTACCTTTTCGTAATCTAAGTATCCTGTAAAAATTACTCTATCCTCTACTTTCTCCTTTTTTGCTTTGTCTTTAAGCCCTTCTAAAACCCTTTTGTCGGGATTATCTCCTACAATTATTAAGTAGATTAAGCTTTTTGATATCCTTTTTAGATAAGATATTACTTTTATCAGATATTCTATATTTTTTTCTTTTCCTAGTCTTCCTACAAATAATAACAAAACTCCATCCTTTGGAAGTTGAAGCTTTTCTTGAGCTATTTCTTTAGGTATTGGTTTAAATTTTGCTAAATCTATTCCATTAGGTATGATTTCTATTGGTTTTTCTACCCCAAAATCTTTTAAGAGCTTTTTGAT
>CALHTV010000042.1 GCA_938039765.1 uncultured Dictyoglomus sp.
TATTGCTATCTTAGCTTTTTCTCTACTTTCAAAAAAGCCTTTTTTTACTAGCAATACATCTAGTCTTTCCTTATTTTTCAACCTTTCACCTTTATATTCTCAAAGACCCCTAATATTTTTTTAGCAATTTTAGACTCTGTAAGGTTGTAGATATCTTTTAATAATTCAGCACTACCTTGTTCTATAAACTTTTCAGGAAGTGCTATTGGAACTAAGATCCTATTAATCTGTAATATATTTAGTAACTCAGATATAGCGCTAAAAAGGCCTCCTGTAATTATATTTTCCTCTATTGTAATAATATATTTGTGAGTAGAGAATAGATCTTCTAATAAAGGAACATCTAAAGGTTTTAAGAATCTAACATTTAGTACCGTTGGAAATATTCCTTCATTTTTAAGTATTTCAGTTGCTTTAACAGCAGGATATACCATAGAACCAATGGCTAATATAAGTATCTCTTCTCCTTTTTCCAATATTTCGCTACGTCCTACTTCAAGTTTATTAAAGCCCTGTTTTAATTCAACACCATACCCTTTCCCTTTGGGAAATCTTATAGCAAAAGGACCTGGATACTCTACAGCAGTATATAATAGATCCCTTAACTCAGACTCATCTTTAGGAGCACTAACAACTATATTAGGAATTAGCCTTAAATATGACAGATCAAAAACCTCTTGATGAGTAGGTCCATCATCACTTACTATTCCAGCTCTATCCAGTATAAAGATAACAGGCAATTTTTGAATACAGACGTCATGAATAATTTGATCAAAAGACCTTTGAAGAAAAGTAGAATATATGGCAACTACTGGTTTAAAACCATTTATTGCCAATCCTGCCCCAAAAGTTACAGCATGTTGTTCTGCTATTCCTACATCAAAGAATCTATTAGGAAATTTTTGGGCAAAATATAAAAGACCTGTGCCCTCTGGCATAGCTGCTGTTATAGCTACTAAGTTTTCATACCTTTCCCCTAGTTCTACTAATGTTTTTCCAAAAACCTCAGTATAAGTAGGAATTTCTCTACCTCTATCATTTTTTGCAACAATACTATGAAACTTGGAAGGAGTTGCTTCAGCATCTTTGTGTCCACTTCCTTTTTTAGTAGTTAAGTGAATCACTACTGGACAAGATAAGTTTTCTTTTATTCCTTTAAATACTGAGACTAATACAGGTATATCGTGACCGTCAAAGGGGCCAAAATACTTAAATCCAAGATCCTCAAAAATAGGATTTTCCAAAAGTAAACTTTTTAAACTTCGTTCTAGTTTAAGATCTAAAGCTAATAAACGCTTTCCAAGAGAGGAATTTCTTAAAAAATTTTGGGTAGTCTGCTTAAAAAACCTATACAAAGGATGTTTTCTAAGTTTTGCTAAATAAAGGGCAAGAGCACCCACGTTAGGTGAAATAGAATGTTCATTATCATTTAATACCACAATCAAATCTGTATTCAAGAAACCAATCTGATTTAAAGCTTCCCAAGCCATACCAGAGGTCAATGCTCCATCTCCGATCACCGCAACGACCTTGAATTTTTCACCTTTTAAATCTCTCGCCTTTGCAAATCCCAAAGCAGCCGACAAAGAAGTACCAGCATGCCCTACTACAAAATGATCATACTCGCTCTCCCAAGGAGCAATATAACCACTTATACCTCCATATTGTCTTAATGTATGAAAATGTTTAGCTCTTCCTGTTACTAATTTATGAGTATAAGCTTGGTGTCCTACATCCCAGATTATTTTGTCATAAGGAGCATTAAACACGTAATGTAAAGCCAAGGTGAGCTCAACCGTACCTAGATTAGATGCTAAATGTCCTCCATTATTCTCAACAGTATTTATAATAATCTCTCTTATCTCTTGAGCTAAATCTTTTAACTCCTTTATAGATAATCTTTTTAAATCTTCTGGAGAATTAATTTTCTGAAGCAACATTGCTAACTTCTTCCTTTATTTTTTGAACTTCTTCCCAATTTCTCACAATATTTCTTAAAATTCCATTTACAAATCTTCCTGCTTCTGGACTTACAAATTTTTTGGCAAGTTCCACAGCCTCATTTACTGTGACACCTGGCGGAATATCTGAAAAAGCTAACATTTCGGCTATAGCCATTCTTAAAATATTTTTCTCTATATTTCCAATTCTATCGAGTCGCCAATTTTTACTAAATCTACTTATTATTTTATCTGCCAATTCTTTATAGAATAAACTACTTTCATATAATTTATGAGCAAAAACCTGGGCTTGAGGTGAAAATTTTTTAAAATCTACCTCTACTTCTTGGCCTAAATCTTTCTGAAAAAGAAATTCTAAAACTTTTTCTCTACATCTACTTCTTTCTTTACTCATTTATTCCCTTCCTATATAAAAAATTTCTTCAATTTTTTCTATAAAAAGCACAAAAAGCTTTTTATCCATAACAAACCCAACAAAATAACCTAAAGTGGTACAAAGAGTTAAAAAAAGTGTTTTTATAAAACCTATAGTCAGTATCAATATCCCTATTAATAATAAAAGTAAAGAAAAAATTATTCTATATTTAAAGTGTTTTATATTATCCAAATTAAAATACATATTTTTTATTTACCCCTCTTAACAGGGACCACATCATCCACAATTATATTTATGTTATCCAAGTTTAAAGATAAAACATTCTCGAAATAAACTTTTATGCGATGTTGCAACTCATTCACAACTCTTGTTATGTCTGTACCAGAGGGTACTCTTACCCTAAGAGTCAAAACAATTTTACCTTTCAGATTTTCAATTTCTGGCCTTACTTCCTGAATTTCTGCAAAATAGTTAGCAATATCTCTTATGGCATTCTTGACCCCATTAATAGATATACTTACCTCTCCTAAACCAGAGGGATTTCCTATAGTAATGGTATTTTTCTCTTTATATAATATAAAAACAAAACTCATACTAAAAGAAAGAATAAAAAGAATTATAAATAAAACAAGCGTACCAATAAATCCAGCAGTATTGGCCCATTCTATTAAAATCAAAGCAGGTTTCCACTTTAACATTCCTAAAATAATTATAATACAAATAAGAGACGTCAAAAACAAAATAAAAAATGTAGCTATTCTTTCATATTTATTTAATCTCATTTACTTTTCCTCCTTACCCTTCTTTCCTAAGAGAACTCCTTTTACTATTACATTAACCTCTTGTACATTTAGTCCGGTCATGTTCTCTAAAACTTCTTTTACATGTGTTTGAACTTCTCTTGCTACCTCTGGGAAAAATACATTTTGTTCCACATATATAGGAATCTTTATATAAATATCCCTATCATTTAATTCTACTTTTATTCCTCTCCCTATAGGAATTCCAGATACAAGCTTTATAAAAGAAGAAATACTCTCTCCTACCCGAGCAACACCATCTACTTCTTGAGCAGCCACACCTGCTATAACTGCAATTACTTCTCTTGATATATTGACAGAACCATATGAAAGCTCTTCCTTCATACAAACCACCTTTTTATTATTTTATCAGATTTTACTCCTCAACCAAAATCCTTCTATTAAGGAAATTAGTAGAATAATCCCCTTTTACAAAAGAAGGATTTTCTAAAATTTTCAAATGCAATGGAATAGTAGTTTTTAGCCCTCTAATAATAAACTCACTTAAAGCCCGTCTCATACGTATAATTGCTTCTTCCCTATCTTTACCCCAAGTAATAACTTTTGCTAAGAGAGAATCATAATAAGGAACCATTTCATAACCTTCATATATATGAGTATCTATTCTTACAAAAGGCCCTCCAGGTGGTATATATTTCTCTATTTTACCTAAAGAGGGAGAAAAGTTGTTATCTGGATCTTCAGCGTTTATTCTACACTCTATAGCGTGTCCCCTTAAAGTAACTTCTCTTAAATCTAGTTTTTCCCCCGCTGCAATTAAAATCTGCCATTTAACTAGATCTATCCCAGTAACCATTTCTGTAACTGTATGTTCAACTTGAATCCTTGTATTTACCTCCATAAAATAAAATCTACCATCTTTATCTAGTAAAAACTCAAAAGTACCTGGCCCTACATATCCTACTTTATGAGCCCCTCGAATAGCAGCTCTACTCATTGCTTCTCTAATTCTATTATTAACTACAGGAGAAGGGGATTCCTCGATCAATTTTTGATATCTTCTCTGAATGGTACAATCTCTTTCTCCTAAAGAAACTATATTCCCAAAAGAATCGCCCAAAATCTGTATCTCCACATGTCTTGGTTCCTCTATAAACTTTTCTATATATACCCCAGGATTTCCAAAGTTCTTTTCTGCTTCTAACTTAGCAAGGCGTATATTTTTTAACAGTTCTTCAGGACTATAAGAAATCCTCATTCCTTTTCCACCACCACCTGCTGTGGCTTTTATAAGAACAGGAAATCCAATTTCTTTAGCAACTCTTAGTGCTTGTTTTTCATCTTCTATCAAACCATCAGAACCTGGAAGTAATGGAACACCAGCTTCTTTCATAAGTTTTTTAGCTCTTGCTTTATCTCCTAAGCTTTCTATAACTTCTTTTTTAGGACCTATAAAAACTAACCCATGATCTTGACAAATTTCTGCGAATCTAGCTGACTCCGCTAAAAAACCATATCCTGGATGAATTGCTTCTGCATTAGTAACTAAAGCAGCACTTATAATATTAGGGATATTTAAATAGCTTTGAGAAGCTGGAGGTGGACCAATACATACTGCTTCGTCAGCCATATAAACATGAAGGGATTCCTTATCTGCTTCTGAATAAATAGCTACGGTTTTTATTCCCAATTCTTTACATGCCCTTATTACTCTTACGGCAATTTCACCACGATTAGCAATAAGTACTTTCTTAAACATTGCTTTCTATTTCTATCAAAAATAGTTTTTGTCCAAATTCTACAGCTTGACCATTTTCTACTAAAACCTTTTTAACTTTACCTCTCACATGACTTTTAATCTCATTCATAAGCTTCATTGCTTCTATTATACAAACTGTCTGTCCAACGTCTACGAGATCTCCCTCTTCTACAAAGGGAGGAGCCCCAGGAGCTGGAGAACGGTAAAATACCCCTACTAACGGAGCTGTTATATAAACCCCATCATCCTCCTTTTTCTTAGTTTCAACCTCTATTTCTTTTTCAACTATAGAGGGCCTTTCTTGAGAGACAATATTAACCACATTATCGCTTTTTCTTAAAACTATTTTGCTTTCTCCATTTTCTAAAACTAATTCAGACAAATTACTTTTAGTAAAAAGATTAATAATCTCTTTAAGCTCCTCTAAGGTCCAATCTTTCATATCCTTAACTTCCTTCCTATAAGATTTATATTAAGCTCTTTCTACATATTTAGCAGTTCTAGTATCTACAACTACTTTATCTCCTATTTGTACAAATAAAGGCACTTGAATAACTAAGCCTGTCTCCAACTTTGCAGGTTTTGATCCTCCAGAGACTGTATCTCCCCTTAACCCAGGATCAGTTTCTACTACTTCTAACACAACTGTAGTTGGGAGTTCTATACCTATAGGATTACCTTCATAAAATAACATACTAACAACAGTTCCCTCTTTTAGATATTTTATAGAATCACCTAATTGTTCTTCTGTCAACATATATTGATCATAGGTTTCATGATCTACAAAATAAAACTCTTCTCCCTGCCTGTACAGATATTCTGCCTCTCTCTTATTAATAAAAGCTTGAGGTACATATTCATCAGACTTAAAAGTTTTCCTTATCACGTTACCTGTTTTTAAATTTTTTAGTTTTACTCTAACAGTAGCCTGTCCTTGAGCCATATGAACGTGTTGATATTCTAAAACTATATATATGTCTCCCTCCAACTCAATTGTAAGACCTGGATAAAAATCATTAACTGATATCATTTATTTTTTTACCTCCTTTGTTTTATATGATAATTAAATCATTAGTAAGTTTATTTAATATTTTCGATCCTTTTTTTCCTACAACCACCAAATCCTCAATTCTTATACCAAATTTTCCCGGTATATAAACACCAGGCTCTACTGTAACAACCATTCCTTCTTTTAAAATTATGTTACTTTTAGGAGAGAGTCTAGGTAGCTCATGTATTTCCAAGCCAACACCATGCCCTAATCCGTGTCCAAAATAATTTCCAAGACCATTCTCAGAAATTATATCACGAGCTACGCGATCTACAAAACTACATTCTAATCCTTCTCCTATTATCTCCTCAACTCTTTTCTGAGCTTCTAAAACTATATTATAAATCAAAATTTCTTCTTCCCTTGGTTCTCCTAAAAAAATTGTACGAGTAATATCCGAATGATAGCCTTCATAAACAGATCCAAAATCAAAAACTATAAATTCTCCATGTTTTACCTTCTTATTACTCGCCTTACCGTGAGGCAAAGCTCCTCTCTCCCCAGAAGCTACTATAGTTTCAAAAGCAATTTTCTCACTTCCAAGTTTTGCCATCTGATATTCTAACTCGACGGCAAGGTCTTTCTCCGAAACTCCTGGCTTTATCATTTCTAGAAGCTTTTCAAAGGCTCTCTCAGCAATTCTTAGGGCCTTCTCTATCTTTTTTATCTCTTCTTCTTCCTTTATCATGCGCAATTCTTCCACCCAATTTTCTAAAGGAACCAGTTCCACATTATCCAAAATCTCACGAAGCTTTTGCCATGTATTATAGCTTACATAGTTGCTCTCAAAACCAATACTTCTTAATTTATTCCTTTCTTTTAACTCTTTTAAAAAAGTATATATATTAACATCCTCATTAACTAAAACAGGTTCTACACCTTTTACTTCGAGACTCGCTTGCTCCCAATACCTAGAATCAACTAATATATATCCTTCCTCCCTAAGAAGAAGTAAATCTGCAGTAGAGCCTGTAAATCCTGTTAGATATCTAATGTTAACTATATTACCGATCCAAACAGCATCTATATTTTCTTTTATTAACCTTTCCCAAAGTTTAGACAAATTCATAATTCTTACTGTATTACTGTAGGAGTTATTAATATAATGAGCTCTCTCTCTACTTTTTGAGTTTTTCTAGCCTTAAATAACTCTCCTAGTATAGGTATATCACCTAAAAGTGGAACTTTAGACATACTCTCTATCTCCTCTTGCCTTAGAAGCCCTCCAAGAGCTAGAGTTTCTCCATCTTTCAAATTTACAATAGTTTGAGCCTCACGGGTAGAAATAATGGGGACATCCTGAACATAACCCTGAATTGTACTCACCTGCGGTTTTAAATTTGCAGTTATAGTCCCATCAGCATTAACAGTAGGAGTAACCTCAAGAATTATTCCCACATCAATGTAGCTTACCTGCCTATTTCCTTGAGAGTCGTAAGATATAAGTGGTACTCTATCCCCAATCATAATTTTTGTGGCTTTTCCACTTAATGTAGTCATACTAGGCTGTGCAAGAATTTTGGCTTTATTTTGACTCTCTAAAGCCCTAATATTGGCAGATATTTCACTTGGATTTATTATACTGATTCTTAAGTCTTGCCATCCTACATTTGCTTCAATTTTTAAACCTGTACCAATAATTCCCGTATTCCAAGAAATACCAATATCTTTTACATTTTCTCTCGAGACCTCTATAACCTGAACATCTACTTTGACCTGAGGCGTTGGTTTATCAAGCTTTGTAATCATAGTTTCTACAGAGGCTACCTGATCTTGAGGACCTTGTACTATGAGAAGTCCACTTGTCTGATCAAAATAGAAAGAGACATCTTTGGCAATTCCTGCAACAACAGATTTCAAAGTATCTAAGGAAATATATTTGAGCTTATATTCTTTAGTTACAACTGGCATAACTTCTTTTGTAGTTGCTACTGAGGTAACATGTGGTCTTACAAATACTGCTGGACCATATTTTTCATATGTTAAATTAGCAATCTTAGAAATAATCTCTAAAGCGTCCTGAAGTTCTACTCTGTTTAGATAAAGATCAACTTCTCCTGATACTTTTGGGTCTATACCAAAATTGATATCTGCTTTCCTCCCTAATTCCCTTAATACCTCCTTCACATCTGCTTTCCTTAAATCACAACTCACATATACCTTATCCATTTCCCTCTCTACCTTCAGTAACTCCCTCGCTACTACTACTTCTTCTCCCT
>CALHTV010000043.1 GCA_938039765.1 uncultured Dictyoglomus sp.
AAAGAGTTGAGATTTTAAAGCTTTTATACAGAAAGGCCGAAGTTTTAATCTTGGATGAGCCCACAGCTGTTTTAGCTCCTCAAGAGGTAGAGGAACTTTTTTCTGTGCTTAGAAAACTTTCTTCTCAAGGGAAGACAATAATCTTTATTTCTCATAAACTGAATGAGGTTTTGGAATTATCTGATAGAGTTAGTGTGATGAGAAAAGGAAAATTGATAGATACTTTAGAGACAAAAAAGACTAATAAATATGAACTTGCTCAGCTAATGGTGGGAAGAGCAGTATTTCTTAAAGTCGAAAAGAGAGAAGTACAACGAGGGGAAGAGATTTTTAAAGCGGAAAATTTATGGATAAGAGGAAGAAGAGGCTTAGATGTAGTTAAGGGAGTATCCTTTAACGTAAGGGCAGGAGAAATTGTGGGAATAGCTGGTGTAGAAGGTAATGGACAGACAGAACTAATTGAAGGTATTGTAGGGCTTCTTCCTATAAAAAAGGGTAGGATATTTGTAAAAGGTATAAATATGACCTCGAAAGATACTAGACAAAGACGTCTTTGTATTGGACATATTCCAGAAGATAGACATAAGAGGGGATTAATATTGGATTTTTCAGTGGCAGAAAATAGCATATTAGGTTTGCATTTTCGTAAAGAGTTCTCTAAAGGAATTTTTCTAGATTATAAGAAAATTAACTCTCATGCTGAAAAAATTGTCAAAGATTATGATGTAAAAACTCCTAATATAAGAGTTCCAATAAAAAATCTATCGGGAGGAAATCAACAAAAAATTGTAGTTGGAAAGGAAATAAGTTTTTCTCCAGATTTTTTAATCGCTGCTCAACCCACAAGAGGATTAGACATCAGTGCCACAGAATTTATACATCGTCTCTTAGTTGAACTAAGAGATAAAGGAAAAGGTATACTTCTTGTTTCAGCAGATCTAGATGAGATTTTAAACCTAAGTGACAGAATTTTAGTTATGTACAATGGAGAAATAGTTGGAGCTTTCTTAGAAGGAGAGGTTGATGAAAAGGAGCTGGGTTATTATATGACTGGAGTAAAAAAACAATCAGAGTTGAAGGGGGCATTAATTTGAAAAACAGGGAATTTATAGAAAATCTTACTTTGAACATAGTGAGTCCTATAATTTCTATTACTTTGGCTCTAATCTTTGGAGCTATTATCATATATTTTTTAGGGCATAATCCTATTGAAACTTATAAAGAAGTTATTAACTTTGCTCTTGGTAATCCCAATGGTTGGGGTTATGTGCTTTTTAATACCACATCTTTTATTTTGGCAGGACTATCTGTAGCTGTAGCTTTTAAGGCAGGATTATTTAACATAGGTGCTGAAGGACAAATATTAGTTGGAGGTTTAGTATCTGCAGTAGCAGGTCTATATATAGCTCCTATTTTTCCTCCTTTTTTACACCTTCCTATTGTTTTAGTGTTTGCGGCTTTTGGTGGTGCTTTGTGGGCTTTTATTCCTGCAATTTTAAAGGCTAAGATAGGAGCTCATGAGGTTATAAATACTATTATGATGAATTGGATAGGATATGCCCTTACAAATTATTTGGTAGTCAATACTTTCAGAGAAAAAGGGGTTCTTTATCCTCTTCCCCAAACGGCAAAGTTACCTTCCTCTGCTACTTTACCTAAACTTTTTTCGGTTTTTCAAAAAATTGGTATAAATATGCCTGAAAGTAATCCTGTAAATGCAGCACTTATCATCTCTGTTTTAGGAGTTATCTTTACTTACTATCTCTTGTGGAGAACAAAATTAGGATATGAAATTAGATCTTTAGGTCTTAATATACATGCTTCAGAGAATGCAGGAATAAATCCTAAGAGGATTATATTGATTGCTATGCTTATTAGTGGGGCTCTAGCAGGTCTTGCAAGTACTAATGATGTATTAGGATATAGATATAGATTTTTAGATAATTTTACTCATGGCTTAGGATTTACTGGTATTGCCGTAGCTTTATTAGGCAAAAACCATCCTTTGGGTATAGTCTTTTCTGCTTTTTTGTTTGGTGCTTTAGATAGGATGGCGATAGGTATGGATGTATTTACTCATATACCCCGTGAAATAATTTCTATATTACAAGCAGTCATAATACTAACTATTGTTGCAGGAAATGAGATCTTGATACGTTCTTTTAGAAAAAGGAGGAAAACAGTTTATGCTTGAAACAATATTGGCATGGGAAACTCTCATTTCTGCTATTAGAATGGCTACTCCCTTAACCTATGCCGCTCTAGGAGGAGTATTTTCAGAAAGGAGTGGGGTAGTAAATATTGCTTTAGAAGGAATAATGCTCTTTGGGGCTTTCTTTGCGGCAGTAGGTGCTTACTTTTTTAAGAATCCTTTAATAGGTGTTGTTTTCTCAATTTTAGCAGGCATTTCTATTTCTTTAATTCATGCGATAGTTTCAATAAAATTCAAGGTAAACCAGATTATTAGTGGTACAACCCTAAACATGTTAGCGGCAGGTGGCACTACCTTCCTATCTAGACTTATCTTTAAAGCTGCAGGCTCTTCTCCCCATATAGAAGGTTTCACTACTGTAAACGTTCCTATATTATCTGGGATTCCAGGAGTGGGTTTACTTTTCAAAAATTTATCCCCTCTTATAATATTAATGATATTAATAGTAATCGCTTCTAATTTTGTGCTTTATAAAACAGTCTTTGGACTAAGGCTAAGATCCGTAGGAGAGAATCCTCAAGCAGCTGATACATTAGGAGTAAGTGTATACAAATATAGATATATTGGTGTCATTTTAAGCGGAATTTTAGGGGGAATAGGAGGAGCATTTCTGTCGTTAGAACATGCAAGAGTTTTTGTAGAGAATATGACTGGAGGTAGAGGTTTTATTGCTCTTGCAGCTATGATTTTTGGAAACTGGAATCCAATTGGGGCCTTTGGAGCTTGTATATTGTTTGGGACAGCAGAAGCTATCAGAATGAGGTTAGAAGGTGTAGGAATACCTACTCAATTTATTCAGATGATTCCTTATGTTTTAACAATGTTGGTTCTAGCTGGAGCTGTTGGAAAATCTATCTCTCCTGCATCGAGTGGTATTCCTTACGAAAAGGAGGAACTGTAATACGAATTTTCAGTTTTTGGTGTATAAGAGCATAGCGTGGGTAATAAGAATTTTTCTGAAAAGGCTCTATCACTTAGAGATAGAGGGGTTAGAAAATATTCCATTAAAAGGGCCAGTAATTGTAGCACCTAATCATAGAAGTAGTTTAGATGTGCTAGCTATTGCTGTAAGTTTACCAAGGCCTATTAAAGCTTTAGGAAAAATTGAAAGATTTAAATATCCTATCATTGGAAGATTTGCTCAATATCTTGGAGGCATACCTGTTCGGAGAAATCAGGCAGATTTATCTGCTATTAAAAGCGGTTTTGAAGTACTAAAAAGAGGAGAAGTGTTATTAGTTTTTCCCGAAGGAACTCGTTTAAGAGTGGAGAAAAAGGATATAAAACCAAGAAGAGGTATAGGATATTTTGCTTCAAGGATGAAAGTTCCGGTTGTTCCTACAGCTATTTTAGGTGCTGATAGAATATGGCCTCCTGAAAAAAAAGTTCCCTCTCTAAAGGGTAAAATAAAAGTAGTTTTTTTACATCCTATCTATTACGAAGGTGAACCTAATAAGATTAAGGAAGAGGAGTTTACAAACCAAGTTATGGCTAAGATTGAGGAAATTCTAAAGAAAGGGATGTGACTTAAAAATGAAGGTTTTCTCAAAAATGATTTCTAGATGCTTCTATAAGATTTTAATTCTAATTGTTCGCTTCCTTTTGAAAGTATTCTGGAATTATGAAGTAGAAGGAAAAGAAAATATTCCCCCTAAGTCTTTTGTACTTGTAGCTAATCATATAAGTTTACTAGACCCTATTGTTATTGGGGCAGCATTTGATAAAAGATTATATTACTTGGCTAAAAAAGAACTTTTTAAGTCAAAAATTTTTAACCCACTCTTAAGGTGGCTTGGAGCAATAGATGTAGATAGGAAAGATTTTAAATATGAGACTTGGAAAAAGATAAATAGAATAATAAAAGAAAACGAGATCATAGTAATATTTCCAGAAGGAACAAGAAATGACAATCCAGAAAGAGGTCTTCTAGAAATAAAAGATGGAGCTTCAACTCTTGCTCTTACTCATGGACTTCCTATCCTTCCTGTGGGAATAATAGGAACAGAGAAAATTTGGAAAAGAAGAAAAATTTTTCCCCAATTGCGAGGCACTATTAAGGTTAAAATAGGGAAATTAATTGAAGTAAACAAGGTAAGGAGACCTACAAAAGAGGATATTAAAAATTTAAATGAAAAAATTAAGTCTAGTATTATAGGGCTTTTAAAATGAAGGTATATCTTGCTACGCCTTATGGTTGGTGTTCTGGAGTTAAAAAATCCATATCTTTAGCTAAGAAAGCTCTTGAAGTTAGTGGGGAAGTTTATACTCTTGGAGCTTTAGTTCATAATCCAAAAGTTATTGAAAAACTTTCAAAAGAAGGCATAAAGGTTTTGCCCCCTAATGAAAAACCACAAAAAAAAGTATTAATCGTAAGGGCTCATGGATTACCTCAAAAAGACATAGAATTTTATAAGAGTTTAGGAAATGAAATTTTAGATGCCACATGTCCTCTTGTAAAAAAAGTACAAATTCTTGCTGAATTTCTCAAGAAAAATAAATATCGGGTTATAATAATAGGTGAAAAATCCCATCCCGAGGTTGTAGGTATATTGAGTTATACTGATAATGAAGGTATTGTGGTAGAAAATTTAGAGGATGCTAAAAATATAGAAACTTATCCTAAAATTGGTATTATTTTTCAAACTACCCAAAGCTTTGATGATGCCATTTCAAAGTTAAACTCTATAATGAGAAAAGGAAGAGAGGTAAGAATATTTAATACTATTTGTCCAGAGACTATAGAAAGACAAGAAAAAGCTAAAAAGTTAGTAGAAATGGTGGATATAGCTTTGGTATTAGGAGGAAAAAATAGTGCTAATACAAGAAGATTATATAATATACTTGTAGAAAGAGTTAGTACATATTATATTGAAAAGATTGATGATATAGAAATAAATTGGTTTGAAGAAGATAAAAAAGTAGGCATAATAACAGGAACCTCTACCCCAGAAGATTTTGTTAAGGAGGTATTAGAGCTATTAAAGAAACATTATCCCTTAGAGATAAATTTGGTCTAAAAGAGAACATCCCTGTTGTAAGTATAGTAGGAAGACCAAACGTAGGTAAGTCTGTATTGTTTAATAGAATAACAGGAGAAGAAAAGGCTATTGTAGCAGATGAACCTGGCGTTACAAGAGATCCTCTCGTACATTTATGTGAGTACGATAATAGTTATTTTTACCTAATTGATTCTGCCGGATGGGGTTTAACTGATGATTTAAGTCATCTTATCAAAGAAAAAATAGAAGAGGTTATAAAAATTAGTGATCTTATTCTATTTTTAGTTGACGGGAAAAGTGAGCTGACTGCTTTAGATTTTGAATTTGCAGACATCCTAAGAAAATCTGGAAAAAAGATTATCTTAGTCGTCAATAAAATGGAGGGAAAAATTGATTCCGAGGAGTTTCTTGCCCCCTACACTGTACTAGGTTTAGGAGAACCATTGCCAATTTCTGCTATACATAAACAAAATTTAGATGAGCTTCTAGATAGAATAAAAGCCTTAATTCCCATGCAAAAAACTTTTGAAGAAGAAACAGCTATCAAATTCGCTTTTGTAGGTAGACCTAACAGTGGAAAATCATCTTTACTAAATGCTTTAATTGGAAAAGACAGAAGTATAGTAAGTGAGATACCTGGTACTACGAGAGATGCTGTCGACTTAATATGGGAATTTAATAACAAAAAGTATATAATTGTAGACACCCCGGGATTAAGAAGACCATCAAAAGTAGAGGAAGAATTAGAAGAACTTTCTGTTAAAAAGACCTTACAGACTATACGAAGAATTGATGTGGCTGTGATGGTTATAGATCTCTCTGTGGGAGTGAGAGAGCAGGAAAAAAGAATACTCCATTATATAGAAGACAAAGGAAAGTCTTGTTTAATAGTTTTTAATAAAACTGATCTTTTTCCTTCCTTAAAAGAGAGGAGAGAATTTGAAAAAATTGCTCCATATATACTTCAGCCTTTTGATTATTTTCCTGTTATCTTTACCTCAGCTTTAACAAGATATAATGTAAAAAAGATAATCCCTTGGATTGATAAGCTATATCAGATTAGAAATATGAGAATACCTACATCTCAAATCAATAGAGCTATCGAAGAAGCTTTAGCTAAAACTAATTTTTCCAAAAAAGGTAAAACTCTTAAAATCTACTATGCCACACAGGTTGATGTTGCTCCGCCCTTGATTGTACTCTTTGTGAATGAACCTGAAATTATGAATAAAAATATCAAAAAGTATTTTGAAAAATTTTTGAGAAACTATTTTAATTGGCTTGGAACTCCTATTAAAATAGAAGTTAGGAAGAGGGAGTAAAATATGAGTGAAGTCTTATTAATTGTAATCTCTTATCTTTTGGGATCCATTCCGAGCGCTCTAATTGTAGGGAAACTTTGGAAAGGAATAGATGTTAGAAAACATGGAAGCGGAAATTTGGGAGCTACAAACGTATTAAGAGTCTTGGGTTGGGGGCCAGCTATTTTAGTTGCTATAATGGATGTAGGTAAAGGAATTTTGGCAGTACACATTGCAAAAACTTTCCTTAATGACAATTACATTTTTATTCTACTCTGTATTGTAGCAGCAGTCGTAGGTCATTCATTCCCTATTTTTGCTGATTTCAGAGGAGGAAGAAGTGTTGGGGTTTCTTTTGGTATACTCTTTTATCTTTTCCCTAGAGCTTCTCTTCTTATATTTCCAATTGGGGTTTTTATTGCAGGTTTAACCAAATACAAATCAGTGGCGTCTATTTCTTGTGCAATACTTTATCCTATATTTTTATATTTTATTGAAG
>CALHTV010000044.1 GCA_938039765.1 uncultured Dictyoglomus sp.
AGAGGAAGACTAATAAGAATAGGTTTCATACCTACTATGTGGGGTGGATTTATGAATTGGGCTTATCATTGGGGGGGCATATTCTACGATGAGAAAAAGAATAAAATAACTGCTAGCGACCCAGTAAATATTGAAGCTTTAAAATGGCAAGTTGATTTCTTTAATAAATTTGGAGGCGTAGAGGTTATTTCAGCTTTTCAAGCAGGATTTACTGGAGGAGAAAATGATCCATTTCTATTAGGGAAACTTGGTATTCTATTTGCTTCTCACTATCATTACTACCAATTCCACGTATATAAGCCTGATTTAGATTATGGTTTTGCAATGCCTATATTCTCTGGACCACCAGATAGACGAAAAGGACCTATTGCTCATACAGATGCACATGTGTTACTGAAGTGTAAATATCCAGAAGCAGGTTATAAATTTCTTAAATTTTCTACCATAGGAGAAGCATTAATAGATGCTTTCACAAAGGTTACCGCTCATGCCAGCGCCAATCGTAAGGTCAATGAGAAAGTTACCAAAGAAGGATTATTACCAAGTTGGTATCCTAAAACTTTGTGGCTGCAAGATTTAAGAGTCTTGGAGATGGCTAGACCTCACCCATCAATTCCAGTAATGCCTCAGCTCATGAACGAATTGACAGCGCAAACAGATCTCGCACGTAGATTGAAAAAGTCACCTGAAGAAGCTTTAAAATATGTAGATGAGGTTGTTCAGAGAGAATTAGAAAAAGTTACGAAATAGGAAATATAGGGAGGGAAGCTGGGTTATGTTATCTTTGCTTCTCCTCCCTATAATAAAAATGAGGTGATATAAAAGTGTTAATAAGTAAATTCTGGGGACTAAAGAGAAAAGAGGCTTTCATAGGTTATCTATTTGCAGCTCCTTGGTTAATAGGATTCTCCATATTTACAGTTTATGCTATTGTAAGTGTAGTATATTATAGTTTTACCGACTTTAATGCTTTTACAAAACCAAGTTATATAGGACTTTCCAACTATAAAGAACTATTCAACTTTGATTATCTATTTCCCATCTCTCTTTACAACACTGCTTACTATACTTTAATTTCTGTACCTTTAGGAATCATAACAGCATTTCTACTCGCAGTGCTCCTTAATCAAAAAGTAGAAGGCTTAGCCTTTTTTAGAACCATATTTTACCTTCCCTCTATAGTTCCTTCTGTAGCCTCCTCAGTACTCTGGCTTTGGATACTTAATCCTAATTTTGGGTTATTGAATGCTTTTCTTTACAAATTACGTTTGCCTACACCTCTCTGGTTAGGATCCCCTGAATGGGCTAAACCAGCTCTTATTTTAATGAGTTTATGGGGGGTTGGCGGAACTATGATTATATTTCTAGCAGGGCTTCAAGACGTTCCTCAAGAATTATATGAATCAGCAGAATTAGACGGAGCTGGAGGTGTGGCTAAATTTATATACATTACTATCCCTATGATGACCCCTACCATCCTCTACGCTTTAATAATGGGTATTATTGGTAGTTTCCAAGTCTTTACTCAGGCATTTATAATGACCCAAGGTGGTCCGGCAAATTCTACTTTATTCTATGTATTATATTTATATAGAAATGCCTTTCAGTATTTCAAAATGGGATACGCATCAGCTCAAGCTTTAATTTTACTCTTCATAATTCTAATTCTTACCCTTATAGTTCTATCTACATCTAAAAAATGGGTTTACTACGGAGGAGGCGTTTAATTTATGAAACCAATTAGTAAGAAGAAAATGGATATATCATCGAAAATAATTACCTATATACTTCTTACAGGCCTTTCTATTCTTTTTGCATTCCCTCTTTTCTGGATGATATCTACTTCATTAAAACCTAATACACAGATATTTGTATTTCCTCCCAAATTACTACCTAATCCAATAGTATGGGAAAATTATGTTATAGTATTATCTTTATTGAAATTCAATATTACTCTATTAAATAGTGTTAAAATAGTTATAGGATGCGTAATAGGAGATTTAATCTCTTCTTCTTTGGTAGCGTACAGTTTTGCAAGACTAAGATGGCCAGGTAGAGATATATTTTTTATAATATTATTATCTACAATGATGATACCTTATGTAGTTACAATGATTCCTATTTTCATTGTATTTAATAGATTAGGTTGGATAAATACATTTAGGCCTTTAATAATTCCTAGTTTTTTTGGAAGCCCTTTCTATATTTTTCTAGTAAGGCAGTTTTTTCTCACTATACCAAATGATCTTTCAGATGCAGCTAAAATAGATGGATGCTCAGAATTTAGAATTTATCTACAAGTTATATTACCATTATGCAAGCCAATTTTAGCAGTGATTGCAGTTTTTTCTTTTATGGGGGCCTGGAATAATTTTCTCGGGCCTTTAATATACTTAAACAGCGAAGAAAAGTGGCCTTTATCTCTAATGTTGTATGCGATGAGGAGTGTTCAAATAGGAGAAATAAATTGGTCAGGTATTATGGCAGGTGCTACTCTAATGACTTTACCAGTAATAATTATATTCTTCTATACTCAAAAAACCTTTATTCAAAGTATAACTTTAACTGGTATAAAGGGGTGAGTAATTATGGAAGT
>CALHTV010000045.1 GCA_938039765.1 uncultured Dictyoglomus sp.
GAATTTTCCTCCTAAATGCATAATTTTAAAAAGTATAAGAAAAAAAATTTTAAAAAAGTCAAGTATATAATATTTTTATGGAGGTGAAGGAAAATGGATTATATTATTAGAGGGATATCAAGAGATAAAAAAATAATTGCCTATGTAGCGAAAACAACAGAACTAGTTGAGCAAGCAAGAATAATACATCAAGCATCCCCAACTGCTATCGCAGCTCTCGGGAGAGCATTAACCCTTACAGCAATTATGGGGAAAATGCTAAAAAAAGAAGAGGAAAGAATAAGTTTACAAATAGTTGGAAATGGCCCTTTAGGAAACGTCTTTGCTGAAGCTGATTCTCGAGGAAATGTAAGAGGATATATAAAGAAAGCCTATATAGATCTTCCTCCTACACCTGATGGAAAATTAGATGTGCCTTCTGCTATAGGAAAAGAAGGAGTACTAAGCGTAATAAGAGATTTAGGATTAAAAGAACCTTATCGAGGAATGGTACCTCTTGTGTCAGGTGGAATAGCTAAAGATTTAGCCTATTATTTCGCTCATTCAGAACAACAGCCATCTGCAGTAGCAGCAGGTGTATATATAGACAAAGAGGGAAAAGTTATCTCAGCAGGGGGTTATATCGTACAAATTGTGTCCGAAATTAACGAGGATATCATTACTCTTTTAGAGAGAAATATCCAAAATTTAGATCCCCCAAGTAAAATGATCTTAGAAGGAAAAACTCCAGAAGAAATAATAGAAAATATTTTTAATCAGATTGAATATGAATATTTTCCTAAAGAAAAATTAAAATACTCCTGTAAATGTACTAGAGAAAGAGCAGAAAATACTTTGATTGCTCTAGGAGTAGAGGAGCTTGAAGACTTAGTTCAAAAAGAAGAGAATATAGAGGTAAGATGCCAGTTTTGTGGTAAAATCTACTTGTTTACCAAAAAAGATGTTAAAAAATTAATAGAAGAAATCAAAAATAAGATTTAAGCCCCCTTCAGGGGGCTTAAATTCAATAAATCAAATAAGCTCCTCTAGAGGAGTATAAGGCAAATTAAAAGCTTTTGCAACTTCTTTATGAGTTATTTTACCATATGCAATATTTACTCCTCGAGCTAGGCTCTTGTTTTCTAAGACAGCCCGCTTCCACCCTTTTTCGGCAATCTCTAATACATAAGGTAAAGTATTTAAAGTCAAAGCTCTAGTGGCAGTCCTGGGAACAGCACCAGGCATATTTGCTACAGTATAATGAATTACTCCTTCTTCTTCATAAATAGGATTTGAATGAGTTGTAGGGTAAGAAGTTTCAGCACATCCTCCTTGATCTATAGCCACATCTACTAATACTGCTCCACTTTTCATAGTTTTTAGAAGTTCTCGAGTTACAATTTTGGGAGCTTTAGCTCCAGGAACTAAAACAGCTCCAATAAGAAGATCAGCATAAACTATAGCCATTCTTATATTATATTCATCAGCAATCATAGTAATAACTTTTCCCTGAAAATAATCATCTATAAATCTTAACTTTCGTGGGTTAATATCCAAAACTGTAACAGAAGCTCCCATTCCAAACGCTATTCTTGCAGCATTGAAACCTACATTCCCTGCCCCAATTATTACCACATTAGCAGGAGGAACTCCAGGAACTCCTCCTAGCAAGATTCCTCTACCTCCATATGGTTTTTCTAAATATTTAGCACCCTCCTGGGGAGCCATTCTTCCAGCTATCTCGCTCATGGGTGCTAACAGAGGAAGAAAGCCGTCATCAGTCTGTACTGTTTCATAAGCTATACATACAGCTTTACTATTAATTAAATTATTAGTTAAATCCTCCGAAGCTGCTAAGTGAAGATATGTAAAAAGTATTTTCCCTTCACTCAACAATTTATATTCTTCTGGTAAAGGTTCTTTTACTTTTAAGATAAGATCTGCCTCATAAAAGACATCTTCATGTTTATCCACAATTTGGGCTCCTGCTCTCATATACTCTTCATCTGAAAATCCACTTCCAATTCCTGCATTTTTCTCTATAATTACCTTATGTCCTTTTTTAACAAGAGTTTCTACTCCTCCTGGTACAATAGCAACTCTATTTTCCTCTGGTTTTATCTCTTTAGGAACACCAATAATCATATTTTAATTCCCCCTTGAATATAAATAATAATAAACAGCAATTAACGTTTTTGAATCCTCGAAATTACCTTCCAAGAGAGCTTTCTTAATCTCATCCCTTTTCAAGGTAATAATCTCTAAATATTCATCTTCGTCTGGATTTTCTTTTGTTTTTTCAAGGTCAGAGGCCTCAAAAAGATATAAGATTTCATCGCTGATTCCAGGAGAAGGAAAAAACGCATGAATTAAACACAATTTTTTAGGAATATATCCTATTTCTTCTTCTAATTCCCTAATCGCACAATCCTCAGGTTTTTCATTTTTATCTAATTTTCCTGCAGGAATTTCTAACAAGACTTTTCTAGCAGGTAATCTATATTGTTTTACAAAAAAAACTGAACCATTTTTATCGATAGGTAAAATGGCAACTGCTCCTGGATGGTGTACCACCTCTCTTTTAGCTTCTCTACCGTTAGAAAGTACCACTTTGTACTCTTTTACTCTTATAATTCTACCCCTATATTTTTCACTCTCTTCGATAATTCTCTCCTCCAATTTATCCCTCACCTCCTAATTCACTTAAGTTTTCTCTCCCTTTAAGTTCTGCAGCCTTTACTAATAGTTCTTTAGCATGTTGTTGACTAACATCAGAAACAATACTTCCTCCAAGCATTCTTGAAAGTTCTAGAACACGTGATTTATCTTCTAACATAGACACTCTTATCCTTGTCTGATCGTTAACTATTTTCTTCTCTACGTGGAAATGGTAATCTGCCCAAGCAGCAATTTGAGGAAGATGAGTTACACAAAAAACTTGCCTCCTTTTAGAAATACTCCATAATTTTTGGGCTAATAAGTATGCTGTTTCTCCACCTATGCCAGCATCTATTTCATCAAAAACTAAAACCGGTGTCTTATCCACCTCATTCAGTATAGTCTTTAAAGCAAGCATAATTCTCGACAGCTCTCCTCCTGATGCAACGTGTCTTAAAGGTTTAAACGCCTCACCTGGATTTGAAGCTAACATAAACTCTATAATTTCTCTTCCTTTTTCGCTAACTTTAATTCCATTTATATTAATATAACCACTTGAGGGGTCCTGAAATTCTACTAAAAATCTTGCATGTCCTAAGCCAAGTTCAGATAGTTCCCTCTCTACTTTTTGAACAAATTCTCCTACTATATTTCTTCTCATATCTGACAATTTTTGACTTTCCTCTAATAGTTGATTTTCTATATTACTTATTTCAGCCTCTATACTCTCCAACCTAGCTTCCATATTAGAAAGAATATTTAATTCTTCTTTAGCTTTTTCTTTATATTCTAAAATTTCCTCTATAGTCTTACCATATTTCCTCTTAAGTTGAGATATTTTATATAATCTCTCTTCAATCTGCTCTATCAAAGAAGGATCCAAATCTAAATTCTCCTTATATTTAACTAAATTATCAACGGCTTCTCCCAAATATATCTTGGCATTTTCTAGAAGAGATAAGACATTGTTAATATTCTCATCTATATGAGCAAGGGGTTTTAAAATATTTATTCCTTCGCCTATCTGTTCAAAAGCAGACATACTTTCTGTATTCTCATATAAAAACTTTACAGCTTCCTCTAATCCTATTCTAATTTTCTCAAAGTTTTGCAATTTTTGTCTCTCTTCTAAAAGTTCTTCCTCTTCTCCAATTTTTAGATTCGCTCTCTCAATCTCCTCTATTTGAAAAGATAAAAGATCGATCCTCTGCTGTCTTTCTTTCTCTTTACCATATATTTCATCTCTTTCAGCG
>CALHTV010000046.1 GCA_938039765.1 uncultured Dictyoglomus sp.
TTTACTTCTTCTTTATTTAAAATCCCAATCTTATACAGCATCAATATATGAGCTAAACTACCAATAAGATCCGCTTCCCAAAGCCTTTTATCAAATTCAAGAGAAAAAGTAAATTTTTCTACACTTTTTTCTAAAGATTTTCTCCAACGACTTTCCCAAAGAGCCATACTTCCTCCTTATAGAAATCTTGAATTGCTCTATAATCAATTTCTTTATCTCCAAATTCTAGTATCATCTTAACAATAGCATCCCACATATCTTCAGTCACAATACAGGATATCCCAATATCATAGCAAGCTCTTCTCCACCCTTTATCTTTACTGTCTACTGCAACCACCAAATCAAAATCATAGCTTGCAAGAGTTGATAATTCATCACCCTTTAACTCTATTTTAAGAAAGCCATCATAATCTTCTATAGAATATAATTTAAATCCCATATTTCTAAGTTCTAACCATTTAGAGGGAAAGGGTGTTGTGACAAGTATTTTTCCACCATTAATTGGTATTTTTACTCCACTAGCATAAAGAGCTTTATAAAGAGCTTTCGACCATTCATAATCTATTCCCATCACTTCTCCTGTAGATCTCATTTCAGGTCCAAGCTCTATCTCTGCACCTTTTATCTTAGTAAAAGAAAATACAGGAGCTTTTACCGCATAGTAATTAGGAGTAGGATGAAGTCCTGGTTTTAATCCTAAATCTCTCAATGTATATCCAAGAGCAATTTTAGTAGCATACTTCACCATAGGTATCTTAAGAGCCTTACTTAAGTATGGAATAGTTCTAGAAGCACGCGGATTTGCCTCTAATACATATACTTCCTCGCTATCTGAGGAAATCACGTACTGAATATTCAGAAGTCCTTTTACTTCCAAACCTAAAGCTATTTTGGTAGAGTAGTCCACAATTGTATCTATGACCTTTTGAGATAAGGAGTAAGGAGGAAAAACAGTAGTGCTATCTCCAGAATGAATTCCTGCCCTCTCAATATGTTCCATAATTCCTGGAATAAAAACTTCCTTTCCATCACATAATAAGTCTACTTCTGCTTCTTTTCCAATTATGAACTGATCCATCCATAAAGGTAAAATAATATCTTTCCTTTCAAAATATTCCTCTAAATCCTTCATATTATTAACTATAATCATAGCCCTTCCACCTAATACGTAAGAGGGTCTTAATAATACAGGAAATCCTATATCCTTTATTACTTCTTTAGCCTCTTCAAAACTTCTTATATAGAACCCTTTAGGTCTAGGAATTTTATTCCTTTTCAAAAACCGATCAAATTTTTCCCTATCCTCTGCGAGATCTATACTTTTTTGAGAGGTTCCAAGCAAATAAAAACCTCTTTTCTCTAAATTTTTAGATAGATTTATGGCAGTTTGTCCCCCAAATTGGGAGAGAAAACCAAGAGGTTCTTCTTGCTCCATTATATTTGTGACATCTTCGGTAGTTAAGGGTTCAAAGTAAAGTCTATCAGACACATCAAAATCTGTACTTAAGGTTTCTGGATTATTGTTTATCATGATAGAAACAAGTCCTTCCTCTTTGATAGCCTTTATAGCATGTACAGTACAGTAATCAAATTCTATTCCTTGACCTATACGAATAGGACCGCTTCCTAGCACAACCACAGATCTTTGAGGATTCTTTTGGGATTCATTTTCTTCCTCATAAGTTGAATAATAATAAGGAGTAATAGCCGAGAATTCCGCTGCACAAGTATCAACTATTTTATAAACAGGAAATATCCGGTGGAGTCTTCTATATGAAAATATCTCCTCTTTAGTTGCTTTTAAGAAACAAGAAAGATCATAATCTCCAAAACCTATTCTTTTTAGTTCTCTTATTTCCTTAGGTGTGAGTTCACTCAATGATTTTCCTTGGTATTTTTTAGCTATCTGTATCAAGTTATAAATTTTAGTAAGGAAGAATTTGTCAATTTTAGTTAGGTCATAGGCTTCCTCCACAGAAAGCCCCCTCATAAATCCTTCTGCTAATAAAAACAATCTCCTGTCATCGGCATAAGCAAGATAACTTTTAATTTCTTCATCGGTAAAATAGGAATATCTTCTATCAAAAAGCCCTGCATCCACTTCTAATGATCTCAAGGCTTTTAATAAAGCCTCTTCAAAAGTTCTGCCTAACGCCATAACTTCTCCTGTCGCTTGCATTTGTGTACCAAGTTTTCTCTCTTTAACCTTAAACTTTTCAAAGCCCCATCTTGGAATTTTCACAACTACATAATCTAATGTTGGTTCAAAAACAGCATAAGTTTCTCCAGTTACTGGATTTCTTATCTCATCTAAAGTTTTCCCTAAAGCTATTTTAGCTGTTAATCTTGCTATAGGAAAACCTGTTGCTTTTGAGGCTAATGCTGATGATCTACTTACTCTTGGATTTACCTCTATCACATAATACTCCCTTTTATTAGGGTTCAATGCAAATTGTATATTACACCCACCCTCTATCTTTAAAGCGGTTATTATCTTCAAAGATGCACTTCGTAGCATTTGATATTCGATATCATTTAAGGTCTGAGTAGGAGCTACAACAATACTATCTCCTGTATGAATTCCCATAGGATCAACATTTTCCATGCTACAAACGGTGATGACATTGCCTTTTCTGTCTCTCATTACTTCAAATTCTATTTCTTTCCAACCAACTACACTTTTTTCAAGTAGAGCCTGACTTACGGGGCTTAATTTTAAACTTCTTAAAAGAGCTTTTTCAAAATCTTCAATGCTTTCAACAATTCCTCCTCCAGTTCCTCCTAAGGTATATGCAGGCCTTATAACTAAAGGTAATCCTATAATCTCTAATGCCTTTCTCCCTTCCTCCATAGATCTTACAACTATGCTTGGAAGAACAGGTTCTCCAATCTCCTCCATCCTTTTTCTAAAAAGTTCCCTATCTTCTGCCATACTTATTGATTCTAAAGAGGCTCCTAAAAGAGGAATATTGTATTTATCTAATATTCCTGTCGAGGCAAGTTCCATAGCCAAATTAAGACCTGTTTGTCCTCCTAAAGTAGCAATAATACCATCTGGCCTCTCTTTTTCAATAATCTTCTCAACCACTTCTAAAGTAATAGGCTCTATATAAATCCTATCTGCCATCTCCCAATCGGTCATAATAGTCGCAGGATTAGAATTAATTAATACAATTTCAACTCCTTCTTCCTTTAACGCTCTACACGCCTGAGTACCAGAATAGTCAAATTCTGCAGCTTGCCCTATAACTATTGGCCCTGAGCCTATCACTAATACCTTTTTATATTTACTCAATATGACTCACCTCACTATAATAAGAGTTTATAGAATTCATCAAAAACAAATCTAGTATCCCAAGGACCTGGCGAGGCTTCAGGATGAAATTGGACTGCTATTAGTGGTAAGGAATTGTGTTTTATTCCTTCCACTGTCTGATCATTAAGATTATAATAATTTACCTCAAAACCTGAAGGCAAAGTTCTAGGATTAATAGCATAACTATGATTTTGAGAGGTTATAAAGGTTCTTCCAGAATCTACATGATAAACAGGGTGATTGGCTCCTCTATGCCCAAACTTAAGCTTATATGTCTTTGCTCCTAAGCTCAATGCCACTAACTGAATTCCCAAACATATGCCTAAAATAGGTTTTTCTAAAGCAATTATTCTTCTAATAGCTTCCTGTACATAAGGAACATTAGTAGGATCTCCAGGCCCATTTGAAAGAACTATTCCATCAGGATTATAATTTTTAATCTCCTCAAAGGAAGTCCATGCAGGAAATATTTTGATTCTAAAATTATACTTTAAAAGTTCTCTTACTATACCAAGTTTTACTCCAAAATCAAAAAGAGCTATCTTTTTATCTCCTTCTAAATTTAATTCGTAGGGAACAGGAGTAGTGACCCTTCTTACCAAATCTAAATAATTAAAATCATAACTAAAAAGCTTTTTGGCTAACACAAAGGCATCTTTTTCTGTAGTAGATATTATAGCTTTCATAGTCCCAAATTTTCTTATTTCCCTTACAATAGCTCTAGTATCTACCTTATGTATTCCAACAATTTTATTTTCAATTAAAAAT
>CALHTV010000047.1 GCA_938039765.1 uncultured Dictyoglomus sp.
AAAGGATTAATTACTGATCTAGAAGAAACTGTTAGTTCTCTTTCCCGAGCCTCAGCAAAAAGCAAAAAAGAAGCAAAAAGCAAAATCAGTAAAGTAAAAATGCTACTTCTTCTTAAGGTCAATAATCTTCAACTCCTTTAATATCTCTTTAGCAAGTGCAATTGCTAACTTTCCATCTTCCAAGGTTACTTTAGGATTGACTCCCTGTAAAATACAATTTACAAAATGTGTTAATTCCAACCTTAAAGGCTCTTCTTTCTCTAATATAGGTGATTCTGTAGAAGATTCTACATATCTAATATCTCCATGAACTACTGCAATACTCTGGTCAATGTAATCAACTATTATCTGATCCCCATTTTTCTCATGGATATCTAACCTACGGATCTTTTTAGGAGTAATCTTACTCGCAAGTAAACTGACATAGATGTCTCCTTCAAAAATCATATTTACTAAGGCAAAATCTTCATTAGGAGTATACAAAGAATAACCGATACCCTTTATTTCTAAAACTTTTCTGTTTTTTCCAAGAATGTAAAATATTATATCTAAGTCATGAATCATTAAGTCCATAACAACTCCAACATCTATAGATCTTCCATCAAAAGGACCCATTCTTCTTGCTTCAATATAAAACGGATCTCTCACATACTTTTTTAGCTCTTGTACTGCAGGATTAAACCTTTCAATATGTCCAACTTGTAAAATTAGATCTTTGCCACTAGCTATATCTACTAAAATTTCTGCCTCCTCTAAATTATACGTTACAGGTTTCTCAATAAAAGTATGAATTCCTCTCTCTAAAAAATCTTTAGCAATTTGGAAATGAGATTTTGTAGGAGTAACAATACTGACTGCTTCTACCTTATCAAGAAGATCTCTATAATCATCAGTTATAAAAGGAACATTATATATAGAGGCTATTTCTTTAGCTCTTTTTAAATTAATGTCAGCAATACCTACAAGTTCAACTTCGGGAATCTCGCTAAATATTCTTACATGATGTTGCCCCAAATATCCAACTCCTACAACTCCTATTTTTATTTTTCTCACCTTATTTTCCAGTCTCCTCTAATTGCCATTTTATTATTCTTGTATATACCCCACCACGTCTTAATAACTCTTCATGAGTTCCTTCTTCTACTATTTTTCCATCTTCTAATACTATAATTCTATCAGATCTTTTTATGGTAGAGAGTCTATGAGCTACTATAAAAGCTGTTTTTCCTTTCATTAATTCTTCTAGAGCTTCTTGCACATAAGCCTCAGACTCTGCATCTAAAGCAGAAGTAGCCTCATCAAGGATGATTAATCTAGGTTTTAAAAGTATAGTCCTAGCTATAGCAATTCTTTGTATCTGGCCACCAGAAAGACCTATTCCCCCTTCTCCAATTACAGTATCATAACCTTTAGGAAGCCTCATAATGAACTCATGAGCTCTTGCCATTTTAGCAGCTTCTATTATCTCCTCCATAGAAACATAAGGTTTTCCATAACTTATATTCTCTTTTACCGTACCATGAAAGATAATACTCTCTTGTGGCACAAAACCAATTTGAGATCTTAAGGATTTTAAATTCACTCTTCTAATATCATAACCATCTATTCTTACCACCCCTTCTGTAGGATCAATAAACCTTGGAATAAGGTTTACCAAGGAAGTTTTTCCAGCCCCACTGCTACCTACTATAGCCACTTTTTCCCCTGCTTTTACTTTTAAATTTATATTTTTTAATACCCATTGATTTCCATCATAAGTAAAAGATACTTTCTCAAATTCGACAAATCCTTTTATCGGAGGCAATATTGTAGCATCTTTAACCTCAACAACCTCTCTTCCCCTCTCTAAAATCTCAAAAATCCTTTCCAACGCTCCATATGCTTGCCGAAGTCCTGCAAGAACTCTAAGAATGGTTTGAGTTGGATCTAAAGACATTCCTACATAAGTTAAAAAGGCAATAAATCCTCCTAAAGTAATCTCTCCTTTAGCTATTTTTCTCGTACCAAGCCAAAGAATGAAAACTAAAGCAAGGGCACTTAAGAAACTTGCGAGAGGTATCTGTATAGCAGTTAATCTTGCTATTTTTAGGTTTCTCACAAAATTTTTCTCGTTTTCCTCTTTAAATCTCTTTATTTCTGACTCCTCTTGAGAAAAAACCCTAACTACTCGTGCCCCTTTTATACTCTCTTGAATTATTCTCGTAAGGTCGGCAATCTTTTTTTGCACAGATAAAGACCATTTTTGGATTTCTTTACCTATTCCTGAAATTGAAAAAACGAAAAGAGGAACAACAATAAATGTGGCTAAAGCAAGTTGCCAATCTGTAAGAATTACAACCACTAATATTCCAAACAACAAAACAATAGCATAAAAAAGATCTGCGATCCCTGAAAGAAATGATGTCTGTATTAATTGAGTATCTTGGAGGGTACGAGCAATCAGATCACTACTATTCCATCTATTCAAATAATCTAAAGATAAATACTGGATCTTTGTAAACAGTTTCTCTCTCAGATCTGCAACAAGTCTATGCCCTATGAAAGAGAAGATATAAAGTTGACCATATAAAAACAAACTCCTTAGAAATAACAATAATATAATGATAAAAGCAAGTCTATTAAGTGTGGAAAGATCTTTTACATTTGAAAGCTGATCTAAAAGCTCTCCTAAAAATCTAGGAGCATATAGTTGAGCTCCATTTCCCACTAGAATACAGAGAAATCCTAATGTAAAATATCCCCAATAAGGTTTTAACAATTCAAACAATTTCTTTAAGTACTTCATCGTAAAGATCGTTCCATATGATTTCAAAAGTAAGATAATCTTTATGAAATTTTTCTTTTAAATCCTCATGTATCTTCAATAGGATCTTTCTATTATATAAAGAATTTTTTAGAAAAGTAACCACATCTTTTAACTGAAATTTTCCTACAATCTCAGGAACAATCCCAGGATATAGTTTATTAGGCAAAGCAAGATAAGGATTTCTAGAAAGATAAAACTCCATTAATCTTTCCCTTATTTTCC
>CALHTV010000048.1 GCA_938039765.1 uncultured Dictyoglomus sp.
TTAGGTTTTCAAAAGATATCTTCTATTATTCTACCTGATTGGGTAAAAGAATATTATCCTCTTTTAAAAATTAAAAAGGAGGACTTATATATGCCTTTTTTAGAAATAGATTTAGTGGATGAATCATATATGGAAGGAAAAAATGGGAAGGTGCTTCAAGAGATACTTAATGTTTTGCCTAAAGGAATAGTTTCAAAGGAAGAGAATTCTTTGATAAAATTTTTAGAATTCTTCTATAATGAAAATTCTGTGTTAGTAGATGTAGTATGTGTAGAAGGAAGTTATAGACAAAGATTCTTTATCTATGTTGAGCTTAGGGAAAATAGAAGGCTAAAGATCTCTGTGCATGAATCTGACGATCCTGATCCTACGCTTGTCCTTCATAAGGCTTTAGCTATTGTAGGGAGAGCTATAAGGAGAAAATTTGTCGATTCCAAGGTTATACAAAATACTACGAAAATATTTGACATATAAATTTTATCCTTTTATAATACATTGATCCTTTAATTTAGCCCAGTGAGGCTAAAAAGGAGGAGAGTTGAAGATAAATAATAATCTAAAGGTTAATAAAACGGGTATATCCATGGAAAAGATGGATATACCCGTTTTTTTTATTCGAAGAAGGGAGGAGAATTTATGTATTTTCAAGAAAAAGCAAAAATAATGGATAAGGAGGCGATAAAACGAGCTTTAAGAAGAATAGCTCATGAAATTATAGAGAAAAACAAGGGAATTGAAAATATAGTATTGGTAGGAATAAGGCGAAGAGGAGTCCCATTAGCTCAAAGATTACAAAGATATTTAAAAGAGATTGAAGGAATAGATGTACCTGTGGGAAGTTTAGATATCACTCTCTATAGGGATGACTTGAACTTAAAGCTTGAGCAGCCTAAGGTTGGAAAGACCGATATAAATTTTTCCATAGAAAATAAAGATGTAATTTTAGTAGATGACGTTCTTTATACAGGAAGGACAGTGAGATCAGCTTTAGATGCTCTGATGGATATAGGTAGGCCTAAAACTGTACAACTTGCTGTTCTTATAGATAGGGGGCACAGAGAATTACCTATAAAAGCCGATTATGTCGGAAAAAATGTACCTACTTCAAGAAAAGAACAAATTGAGGTAAGACTTGAAGAAATTGATGGGGTAGACGAAGTGATAATAGGGGAATGGAGGGAGGAATAAAGATATGTGGAATAAGAAAGATCTTATTGGAATTAAGGAACTCTCAAAATATGAGATAGAACTCATTATTGAAACAGCAGTATCAATGAAAGAGATCTTAAAAAGGACCATTAAAAAAGTTCCTACTTTAAGAGGAAGAACTATATGTACTCTTTTTTATGAGCCGAGTACAAGAACTAGATCTTCGTTTGAATTGGCTGCTAAATATTTAAGTGCTGATACAATTAGTATAGCAACCTCTACAAGTAGTGTACAAAAAGGTGAGACTCTTCTTGATACGGTAAAGACCATAGAGGCTATGGGGGTAGATCTTTTTATAGTAAGACATAGTGCCTCTGGAATACCTTACTTTTTAGCCAAAAATATAAAGGCAGGAGTAATAAATGCAGGAGATGGAATGCATGAACATCCAACGCAGGCTCTTTTGGATGTTTTTACTGTTTTTGAAAAAAAAGGAAAGATTGATGGTCTAAAGGTATCCATAATAGGAGATATTTTTCATAGTAGAGTTGCAAGGTCTAACATATATGCCTGGAATAAACTAGGAAGTAGTGTGATTGTTTGTGGTCCTCCTACTTTAATTCCTCCTTATATTGAAGATCTAAATGTAGAAGTTACTTATAATCTAGACGAAGCAATAGAAGACGCAGATATAATTTATGTACTTAGACTTCAATTGGAAAGGCAAAAGAAAGGATTATTTCCTACATTGAGAGAATATCATATGCTTTTTGGGATTAACGAGGAAAGAATTAAAAAGGCCAAGAAAGATGTTCTTGTAATGCATCCTGGGCCTATGAATAGAGGGGTTGAAATATCTTCTGAAATTGCAGATAGCTTGTTATCTGTAATAAATGAACAGGTAACTAATGGAGTTGCTGTTAGAATGGCTTTGCTTTACCTTATGTTAGGAGGTAAAAGTGATGAGAATACTGTTTAAAAATGTGACTTTAATATTTCCTGAAAAAGACTTAGAGGAAATAGGAGATTTATATGTAGAAAATGGAATAATTAGAGATATTGGAAAAAACTTATCTTTGGATGGAGAAGTTGAAGTCATAGAGGGGAAAGATAAAGTTTTGGTTCCGACGTTGGTAGATATGCATGTACACTTACGAGAGCCAGGATATGAATGGAAGGAAACTATTGAAACAGGGAGTAAAGCTGCCATAGCAGGAGGTTTTACTGCTATATGTTGTATGCCTAATACTAATCCTCCTATTGATAATAAAGAGACAGTAAGATTTATCTATGAAAAGACAAACAAGATTGGACTTGTGAGAATATATCCTATAGGGACTATAACCAAGGGAAGAGAAGGAAAAGAGCTTTCGGAAATTGGAGACATGTATATGGCTGGTGCAAAAGGTTTTTCTGATGATGGAAATTGTGTTATGAATAGTGAGGTGTTGAGATGTGCATTAGAGTATTCAAAAATGTTTGACGTACCTATTATTGAACATCCTGAAGATATAAACTTAACAACAGAAGGTAGTATTAACTGGGGTAAAATTTCCACATTACTTGGTTTAAAGGGTATGCCTTGGGTGGCAGAAGCAAGTATAGTAGCAAGAGATGTTTTCTTAGCCTCTTTTACAAAGGGTAAACTTCATATAGCTCACATTTCTTGTTGGCAAAGTTTGGATATGATTAAATGGGGAAAAGAAAAAGGTGTTAATGTAACCTGTGAAGTTACACCTCACCATTTGGTGCTTACCGAAGATTATGTAAAAGAGAGCTTATATGATACTAATACGAAGATGAATCCTCCATTGAGAACCAAAGAGGATCAAGAAGCTCTTTGGGAAGGAATTAAAAATGACATTATTGACGTGATTGCTACAGATCATGCTCCTCATCATATAGATGATAAAATGGTAGAGTATAACTTAGCAGAGTTTGGAATATCAGGTTTAGAAACGGCCATTCCTTTGATAATAACTTATGGTTACTATAAAAGGAAAATTCCTCTTGTAAAGCTTCTTAAAAAGATGAGTTATAATCCAGCTAAGATTATGGGGCTACCTTACATACCTTTAGATAAAAATGTTCCTGCTAATTTCACAGTGATAGATATTTCCTTAGAAAAAAAGGTTGAAAAAGAGAAATTTTTCTCAAAAGGGAAGAATACTCCTTTTGATGGATGGGCCTTAAAAGGTTGGCCTATAATGACCTTTGTAGAAGGACGATTGGTTTATAGGGAAGGAAAGATATTATGGTGAGGGAGTTATTTGGAGAAGTAATTTCTAATGTAAAAGTTGGAATTAAAAATATCTACCTTTTGAAAATAAAAATTGGAGAAGTAGTAGAATTATATCCTGGGCAATTTGCAATGATAAAGGTTACTGATAGTTTTGACCCTTTCTTGCGAAGACCTATGAGTCTCTATAATGTGGAGAAAGATATATGTTCTTTTTTATACCAAGTAGTAGGTAGAGGGACAGAGATCTTGAGTAAGAAGAGAATAGGTGAAGAGGTAAATCTTTTATTGCCTCTAGGTAATACTTTTCCAAAATTAAATAAACAAGAAAAAATTCTTTTGGTAGGTGGGGGAGTTGGAATTGCTCCTCTGAATTTTCTTATTAATTTTTATAAAGATAAGGTGAATTTTTACAGTTATTTGGGTTTTTCCTCTATAGTATCTGAAGAGATCTATAAAGATTTTAAGGAATATAGTAGAGAGTTAGTTATAAGCACAGAGGATGGATCTTTGGGGTTTAAAGGAAAGGTCTTAGAATTTTTGCCTGATGACTTAGAATATTTTGACAAGATTTTCTCTTGTGGTCCTTCACTCATGTTAGAAAGTTTGTGGAGAAGAGTAAAGGATAAAGGAAAGCTTTACTTTTCTCTGGAAGAGAAAATGGGATGTGGAATAGGTATATGTCTTTCTTGTGCACTAAAGGGAAGAGATAGGATGTTTCATGTTTGTAAGGATGGTCCGGTCCTTTCAGGAATGGAGGTTCAATTTGATGGATAATTTAGAGGTTAAAGTTGGAAGCTTAGTTTTTAAGAATCCTATTTTACTTGCTTCTGGAACTTGTGGTTACGGAAAGGAACTTATGGAATTTTATGACATTAACATTTTAGGTGGAATAGTTACTAAAAGTATTACATTAAAATCTAGAGAAGGTAATCCTAATCCTAGGATATGGGAGAGTTATGGAGGT
Organism: uncultured Dictyoglomus sp.; assembly: GCA_938039765.1. Taxonomy (GTDB): domain Bacteria; phylum Dictyoglomota; class Dictyoglomia; order Dictyoglomales; family Dictyoglomaceae; genus Dictyoglomus. The sequence continues at coordinate 4,356 of CALHTV010000048.1, forward strand.
ATATTAAATTCTATAGGACTTGAAAATAAAGGTTTAGAAAAGTTTATAGCAGAAGAAATTCCCTATTTGGAAAAACTAAATACCAATGTAGTAATAAGCATAGCTGGCGAAAAACAGGAGGAATTTTACGAATTAGCAAAAGAACTTAATAATTATAATTTTTCTGCCTTAGAACTTAATCTTTCCTGTCCTAACGTGGATAATGGGGGGATGCTTTTTGGAGTTGATAAAGAAACAGTTAAAGAGATTACTAAAAAGGTAGTAAAAATATCTGATAAGCCGGTTTGGGTCAAGTTGACCCCTCAAGCCTCAAATATTTCTGAAATTGTAAAAGGTATTAAGAAGGCTGGGGGAGAAGCGGTGGTAGTTTTTAATACCTATTTAGGACTTGCTATTGACTGGAAAAATAGAAGGCCTGTATTTAAGAGGGTTTTTGCTGGATATTCAGGGCCTGCTATAAAACCTTTAGTTTTGAGACATGTATGGGAGCTGTATGAGGAGAATCTTCTTCCTATAGTGGGATGTGGAGGGATTGTAAATTTTTGTGATGTCTTGGAGTATCTTTTAGCTGGAGCAACTTTAGTTCAAATTGGATCAGCAAATTTAAGGGATCCTTGGATCGGCAAAAAACTTGTGGAAGAGGCTAGAGAATATTTCAAATACGAAAGAGTTAACGAGATTATCGGTTTAGCTCATAAAAATTATTAAGGAGGTTATCAAGTATGAGAAAATTTGATCCTATAATAGTTGCCTTAGATTTTCCTGAGGAAAAAAGAGCGTTAGAGATAGCTGAGAAATTGGCCCCTTATGTAAAGAATTTTAAAGTAGGGCTTGAACTTTTTTCGGTAGCAGGACCTAACATAGTTAAAGCTCTAAAAGAGATAGGTACAAATGTTTTTATAGATCTGAAACTTTTTGATATACCAAATACTGTTGTGAGAACTTTAGATAGATTGCTTGCTCTTGATCCTTTCATGATTACGCTTCACATTCTTGGTGGGGAAGAAATGCTTAAGGAATCAGTTAAACTTGTGTCTCAATTTAAAGAATCTAATAAGAGTGAGCATCCTTATCTTCTTGGAGTGACTGTACTAACAAGTTTTAATGAGGAAACTTTAAGAAGAAGTTGGGGAATTTCTCGTTCTCTACCTGAACAGGTTTTGTTTTTAGCCCAACTTGCTCAAGAGACAGGTCTTGATGGTGTAGTTGCTTCTCCTTGGGAGATAGAACTTTTAAGAAATAACCTTAGAAGGCCTATGTTAATTGTTACTCCTGGAATTAGACTTGTAAAAGAAAAGGTGGATGATCAACAAAGAATAATGACTCCAAGGGAAGCTATGGAAAGAGGAGCAGACTACTTAGTCATAGGTCGTCCAATTACTCAGAGTTCTGATCCATTCCAGGTGATAAGAGATATAAGATCCCAGATTGAAGACATTGTTGAGAACAGGATTTAACGTAGGGACAAGATTTACATTTCTCAGAATCTAAATTTTGAATTTCTTTTAAAAGTCCTAGATCTTTAAGCTGAAGAAGGATTACCTCCCAATCTTCATCTGATATGGAAAGGTCCTTCTTTAGCTTGTTTATTTCTACAAGTTTCTTTTTCTGAATGTACTTTAAAACCTTTTCTAACATATTTACCTCCAGAAAAGAGATAAAACTTGGTTTAAAAAGAGGGTAAAAATATAAGCATAGGAAAGAGAGTAGAAGATAGAAAACAAAGTCCATTTTATAGAACGAGTCTCTTTATATATGGTGGCAACAGTTGCTGCACAGGGTATATATAAAAGTTGAAACACTATGAAAGTGAAAGCTGTAATAGGGGTTATATTACCCAAGAGAATTTCTCCAAGTTTATTTCCACTTGCTCCATAAATTGCTCCTAAAGTAGAAAGCGAAGCTTCTTTAGCTATAAATCCAGAAATTAAGCCTGTAGCTAATTCCCAGTTAAATCCTAAAGGTTTTAAGAACAGAAGAGAAAACTTTCCTATACTTGCGAGTACAGAGTTTTCTATACTATCTGTAGGAAAGTGGGAAAGAATCCATGTGATACCAGATAGTATTACCATTACAGTGCCAGCTCTTATTAAGAAAGACTTTAGTTTCTCCCATACGTAAATCATGATAATTTTAGGGTTTGGAAACTTATAAATGGGAAGTTCCATAAGAAGAGGTGTTAGAGAAGTTTTTAGTACCTTTCTTCTTAATATTTTTCCACTAATAAATATAGAGATAAAACTAATAAAATATAGAGAAAGAAGAAGAATAAAAGCTTTATCTGGGAAAAATATACTTAAAAAGAAAGAAGCTACAAGTATTCTTGGGACACAAGGAATAAATGAATCTAATATTATTAACAAGACTCTGTCTTTTTCGTCTTCCAAAGTTCTCGTGGCCATAACTCCTGGAACATTACATCCGAAACTAATAACTAGGGGAATTAAAGATTTTCCATGCAGTCCTAGGATATGCATTAATCTATCTGCAATAAAAGCAAGACGTGCTAAATATCCTGTATCTTCAAGCAGAGCAAGAAAGAAAAAAAACACGGTTATTAGTGGAATAAAAGATAAAAGTGTAGAGACTCCTTGCCATACGCCATTAACTAAGAAGCTCTTCCACCATGGAGGCAAGAAATTCAATAAATTTAATAAAACTTTACCTATTTGATCTAAAAGGCTCTCTAATAAAGAGCTAAATATATCGTTAATGGAAAAAGTTAAGTAGAAAATAAGAGAAATGATTATAACAGCAAATATGCTTCCTAAGATAGGATGGGTTAGAATCTCATCGATTTTTTCTGTCCATGAAATTGCTTGTTTTTTTGGTCTTTCTAAGGTTCCTTCTAGAATCTTTTTGATCCAACTGTATCTTGCAGAGGCTACTCTTATAGGATTGTTTTCTTTTCTTTCAATGATTTCTTTTAATTGGAGCCAATTTTCTAAGTTATTTCTGCAAATATCTATGGTTATTGTGTCCCCTTCAAGAAGTTTTAAGGCAATCCATCTTCTTGGATAGTTTTCTATTCTATCCGGTAAATATTTCTCTATTTCTTGAAGATCATTTTCTAAATCTCCATAATTCACCCTTTTGGGATTTAGATTATCTTTTTCAAATATTTCAATTATTTTGTCTACTAATTCCCTTAAGCCAATATTCTTTGTTGCTACCATTGGAACTATAGGAAGTCCTAATCTTTCTTCTAATTTCTTTATATCGAGCTTGTATTTCTTGCTTTGAAGAATATCGATCATGTTAAGACCTATAATAATGTTAGATGTGAGTTCTAATAATTGAGATAGAAGATATAAATTTCTCTCTATTGCTGAGGCATCGATGATAAGCAATACTAAATGAGGTTTTTCTTTGACAATATATTCTCGAGAAATAATCTCCTCTATTGAATTAGCTGTTAAACTATATATTCCGGGAAGATCTGTAATTTCTATTAAATATTTTCCTTTTTCTATATAACCTACTTTCTTTTCAACAGTTTTTCCAGGCCAATTTCCTGTATGCTGATTTAAGCCTGTAAGTTGGTTAAAAACAGTACTTTTGCCAACATTAGGATTGCCAACAAGACCAACCTCAATTTTGATTTTTTCCATTTTCTTCAACCTCCACGAATATGCTTTCTGCAAGTCCCTTTCCTAATGCTAAATTGACATCCTTAACTCTTACAATAACAGGTCCTAAAGATTTTTGAATCAAGATTAGCTCTTCTCCTGGAGTTATTCCCATTTCAGCAAGTCTTAGGATTTTTCCTTTACCCCCATGTATAGTTATGACTTTTCCTTTTTCTCCTTTTGTCATTTCTGCTACAGATTTGATCATGGTTATTTTTCCTCCTTAGTGTTTACTTTATCTTGGCACTCTTTACATATTCCTGATACTTGTACTCTAAAACATGTAACTAAATACTCGTTTTTTGGAATAGGCAAAAGATTGAAGATCTTCTCCCAATTAGTTAAATCTCTTTCCTCTACTTTTCCACAGGAGATACATTGGAGATGGAGATGAGGGGTTAGATTACATTCATAATGCACATGTCTTTCTTCAAAGGTTATGGCTCTTATATAACCAAGTTTTTCTAAAAGTTTACAGGTTCTATATACAGAGGTGAAAGAAATACTTTGCTTTTGAGTTTTCAAAATTTCATATATTTCGTTAATAGAAAAGTGACCTGAGGGATTATTTTCAAAAAACTCTAATACCATTAGTCTTGGTTTACTTAATCTTATTCCCTTTTGTTTTAGACTCTCTTTTAAACTCATTTTACTCTCCTGAAAAATTTTTTCATTTAGTCTCTAATAATAAAATAGCATAATTGAAAAATTTTTTCAATTTAGCTTATTTAAGTAAAAGTCTGGTTTAATAATAATTTAATGATTTAATTATAATTTTTTTTGATATAATAAGACAGTTTTTAAATAGATAGAATATATTTTGAATGGGGGTGATGTGTTTGGAATATATCCTCAAAGTAGAGAATCTTCGTAAATATTATGGTAATTTTGAGGCCTTAAAAGGTATAAGTTTTGAGGTTAAAAAAGGAGAAATCTTTGCTTTAATTGGTCCAAATGGTGCTGGTAAAACTACTACTCTTCGAATTTTAGCAACTCTTCTTGCTCCTTCCGGAGGTAATGTATTTTTCATGGGTAAGGAACTGAGAAGTAATGCTGATTTTGTAAGGGAGCATATATCATATCTTCCAGAAGAAGCTGGAGCATATAAGAATATGAGAGGAATTGATTATCTAAGATTTATGGCAACTTTTTATGCTAAAGATGGGAAAGATGTAGATATTTTTTTAGAAAGAGCAAAAGAGATATGTGGCTTGGGAGATAGATTAAGAGATAAGGTAGGAACTTATAGTAAAGGTATGGTAAGAAAACTATTGTTAGCAAGGGCTCTCATGACTAAGCCTAAATTAGCTATATTGGATGAACCTACATCAGGATTAGACATTATAAATGCTCTTGAGATAAGGGAGATAATAAGGGAATATGTCAAAGAAGGAACCTCTGTTTTATTGTCCTCTCACAATATGTTAGAAATTGAGTTTTTATCTGATAGGGTAGCTTTAATAGACAAAGGAAGAATTTTAGAGACAGGGACCTCAGAAGAATTAAAAGAAAGATATTCTGCTAAAAATTTAGAAGAGGTTTTCAGGAGGGTGGTCCAATGAGAAAATTTAATAATTTATTAAAAAAAGAGATAAAAGAGTTAGTTACTTTACAATTAATAGCCTCTTTAATTTTTACTATTATATTATTCAATTTTTTAGGCGGGATTGCGAAGAGTGAGTTCAAAAAAGCAGAAAAGACAAGAGAAATTTATGTTTTGGATTTAGATAAAAGTGATTTCTCAAAGGAAGTATTGAGTAACCTTATTCTTGCTAATTTTAAGGTTAATTTAATAAATCATGAGATTAGTAATGAAGATAAGAATTTAGCTATTGAATATGTTAAAAATAAGAATTTAAATTTTCTTATGGTAATCCCTCGAGGTTTTGGAAATAAAATCTCTAAGCTTCAATCTACAGAGATCGAAATTTACTCTTTTATAAGAAGTTTCTCCTTCCGAAGTTTTGTGGGAAGTGCTGTAGTAAACAATGTCATTAATTCCATAAATAACTACTTGTCAGATAATTTTTTAAAAGAAAAATTTCCTAATTTAGACCCTGATAATATTAAAAATCCTATAAAAAGTAAAGAATTTGTAATCGTAAAAGAAAGAATGGCGGAAGCTTCTGCTTCTGAGATTGCCAATTTTATTTATTCTCAGTCGGTTTTTATTCCGATAGTTTTAATGATTGTTATTATGTATGCTT
>CALHTV010000049.1 GCA_938039765.1 uncultured Dictyoglomus sp.
ACTCTCAATCTCCTTTTCCACATGTATCACTTCTTTAGGATTCTTCAGGACTAATATTCTTTTTTCTTCGTTATTTAGCTTCTCCTTCAATAAAATAATTTGATCTTCCTTCTCCTTTTGTTGATCCTTAAGCTTTTTAAGAGAATCGGTTATATTTTTTAACTCTTCTTCTTTTTTTTGTACTATTCCTAAATTCTCACTTCTAAAACTCTCATACTCTACTTGTAGGTTTTTCAGATTCCTTTCTAACTCTTTGTTTTTTAATTGCAAGTCCTGAATCTCTAGAAAATAAGGTATAAGTTCTCTTTTCATATTCTCACCTTTTCAACATTCTAATCTTACAAATCTATTTTAGTTTAAAGAATCAAAATTGAAAATACTTTATTTATTTGTGTCATTACCACCATAATATATAGGTAATTTATGCTGTTTTGCTTGCCATATTGCCCCTTAACCTAATTTCAAAAGTTTTTTTCTAGCAAAAAACTTTATTTTCAGAAGTAGTTTCAAATTTATGAAGTACAACCCTAGGTGTATATATTAAGAAATAAGCTTGGTTTTAAATTCTCTCAACCTTTTGCTTCTATTATCATATATAAGATTCTTTTTACATTGCTTTGGTGGGCGGAGCAGGATTTGAACCTGCGACCTCCTGCGTGTGAAGCAGGCGCTCTAACCACTGAGCCATCCGCCCTTTACTGAGGATAAGAATATTACAGGGTATATAAAAAAAATTGGTGGGCCCGCCAGGATTCGAACCTAGAACCAACCGGTTATGAGCCGGCTGCTCTGCCGTTGAGCTACGGGCCCAATCACAGCAAAATTATATTACATTCTCACACAAATTTCAAGGGGTATATCCAATTTGGAATAGGGAGGTAAAAGAGAAAGTCTCCTACCTCCCTATTAGGAGATCTTTCTAAACTTTAGGCAGATCTTTTAAGGCTTCTTCAACTTTATCTTTAGGATAGAAGTAATCCTCAAGCTTTCCAGATAAATACTGGTCATAAGCAGATAAATCGAAAAAACCATGTCCACTGAGATTAAACAATATTACTCTTCTTTCTCCTTTTTCTTTTGCATCCAAAGCTTCATCAATGACAGCTCTAATAGCATGAGAGGATTCTGGAGCTGGAACTATTCCCTCTGTACGCGCAAATATAACTCCTGCTTCAAATACTTTTGTCTGCGGATAAGCTACTGCTTCTATATAACCATGATTATATAAAGCGCTTACTAAAGGAGCCATTCCATGATATCGAAGACCACCTGCATGAATTGAGGGAGGAATAAAATTATGCCCTAGAGTGTACATCTTTAAAAGAGGAGTCATTTTTGCTACGTCTCCAAAATCGTAAGTATATACTCCTTTTGTAAGACTTGGACAAGATTCTGGTTCTACAGCTACTATTCTTATTTTCTTTCCCTTAAATTTTTCTCTTACAAAGGGAAAGGAAATTCCTGCAAAGTTGCTACCCCCACCTACACATCCTATAACCACATCAGGAAATTCTCCAGCCATTTCCATCTGAAGAATAGCCTCTTCCCCAATAATAGTCTGATGAAGCAATACATGATTCAAAACACTCCCTAAAGAATATTTTGTATCTTCGCGTTTTAAGGCATCTTCTACTGCTTCACTTATAGCTATACCTAAAGATCCTGGGGACTCTGGATCTTGTTCTAATATCTTTCTACCAGCCTCTGTATCAGGGCTAGGACTTGGTACTACTTTTGCTCCCCAGACCTCCATTAAAGATCTTCTATACGGCTTCTGATAATAACTTACTTTTACCATATAAACCTTACACTCTAATTTAAAGAAATTACAAGCCATAGATAAAGCAGAACCCCATTGTCCTGCTCCTGTTTCTGTTGTCAGCCTTTTAACGCCTTCTAATTTATTATAGAAGGCTTGAGCTACAGCTGTGTTAGGTTTATGGCTTCCAGGAGGGCTTACTCCTTCATACTTGTAATATATATGCGCAGGGGTATCTAAATATTTCTCCAAATTCACTGCTCTATAAAGAGGAGTTGGCCTCCAAAGCTTATATATGTTCCTCACTTCGGGAGGGATCTCTATATACCTCTCTTGACTAACTTCTTGTTTTATTAACTCCATAGGAAATATAGGGGCAAGATCTCCAGGATTAACAGGTTGCAAAGTTGCAGGATGAATTACTGGAGGAAGCGAAAAGGGAAGATCAGGAATAATATTGTACCAATCCTTAGGCATTCTAGATTCTTCTAATAAAAACTTTAATTGCGACATAGTTTTAAAACCCCCTTATAAAAATTTAAACCTTCCTTATATCTTAAAAAAATTAAAGAAGGCTTATTGACGCTTTTATTTCGGCTTCAAAGCCCAAACCCCCTTTTGGATATTTATTATACATCAATTTTAATAAAAATCCATCCTTGATTATTTAATATATAATATGTTATCCTTATAGCAAGATTTTTATACCGAAAAAGTATAAATTGGGGTGAAAAAGATGCGGAGATTCGTAGAAAACTTAATTGCTGATTACAAAGCGGTCTTTGAAAGAGACCCTGCAGCTAGAAACTTTCTGGAGGTTATTTTATGTTATCCAGGATTTCATGCTATACTGTTACATCGTATTGCCCATTTTCTTTGGAAATTAAAGATCCCTGTAATACCTCGACTTATATCCCACATAAATAGATTTTTAACTGGAATTGAAATACATCCTGGAGCCAAAATTGGAAAAGGTTTTTTCATTGACCATGGTATGGGAGTAGTAATAGGCGAAACTACTGAGATAGGAGATAATGTACTTATATACCAAGGAGTAACCCTAGGAGGAACAGGCAAAGAAAAAGGAAAAAGACATCCTACTATTGGTAATAACGTGGTAATTGGAGCAGGAGCTAAGGTCCTTGGTCCCATAACAATAGGAGATAATACTAGAATAGGTGCTGGTTCTGTAGTATTAAAATCTGTTCCTCCAAATTGTACAGTAGTAGGAGTTCCAGGAAGAATTGTATCTCAAGAAGGGAAAAAATTAACTCCAAAAGAAATGTTAGAGCATGGAAATATCCCTGATCCAGAATTTAAACTAATTGAAGAGCTTAACAATAGAATTGAATATTTAGAGAAAAGATTAGATTATTTAGAAGAACTAATAAGAGAAAAGATTAGAGATTTGTGATATAATTTTCTAAAAGTATAAATAGGTTCCCGGGGGAGCCTCTAGTCCGAGGCTGAGAGGGTAGCAGGAGCTACCGACCCTTTGAACCTGATCTGGGTAATGCCAGCGTAGGGAGGGAAAAATTTAAGGTTCCCTTCTCACGTTGGTGGGAACCTTAAATTTTTATATGGGAGGTGTCCTAAATGAAGAAAAAACCTTTAAGAGCACTCACTGAGGGAGCCTTATCTATTGCCTTGTCTTTACTTCTTTGGTATTTAAAAATTGGTGAAATGCCTCAAGGAGGAAGTATTAGCTTACAGATGCTTCCATTATTTATTTTTGCTATAAGATGGGGAATTCTTCCTGGAATCTTAGTAGGAATTACTTATGGATTTTTGCATTCCTTACAAGATATGTATGTGGTTCATTGGTTACAATACTTGCTTGATTACCCTATAGCTTTTGGATTAATAGGACTAGCAGGATTAGTTAAAAATTTAAAGATTTCTAGAATTGTAACTTTTATAATAGCAGTACTATTCTTAATAGGAACAATTTTCTTTGTAGTAAATATCTCTTCAGAAGTTCCTGAGGCTCAGAAAACTCTTGAAGACTTAAAAATTAAATTGCAAACCACCACTGAAGATGAAAAGAGCAAAATTGAAGAAGAGATAAAGGATTTAGAATTTAAGATTAAGTGGTATCCTATATCAAGAATTGTGTTAATAATAGCAGGAATCTTAGGAAGTATATTATTAATTTATGGTGGTTTAATAAGAAAGGTATCGGAACCCCTTGAACTGGGAGTACTCTTAGGTGGATTAGGAAGATTAATCGCTCATTTCTTATCAGGAATTGTCTTTTTCTCTCAGTATGCCCCTCCAGGAACACCAGCTTGGATTTATTCTCTTTCCTATAACCTCTTTGTTGTAGTTCCAAGTACCTTTATCTGTTTACCACTAGTACTTATAATTACACAAAGATTAAAGGAAAATGAGTAGAAAAATAAAAGTATTGATCTTCGCTAATGGAGAAAGCAAATTAACTCCTTTAGATATGGAAGAAATTCTTCCAGTAGATAAAGTTATATGCGCTGATGGTGGTACTCAAACAGCTTTGAGACTAGGGATACTACCTCATATAATTGTAGGAGATTTAGACTCTTTAGGAGAAGAGATGGGGAAAGAACTTTCAAAACAAGAAATAGAATGGAAGATTTATCCTAAAGAAAAGGATGAGACTGATTTAGAACTTGCAGTTAAAGAAGCTTTAAAATTTAATCCACAAATAATATATTTTGCAGGCTTGCTCGGAGGAAGAATTGACCATACCTTAGCAAATTTATTTTTCTTAGAAAGATTGAAAGAGCTAAACATAGAACCAATCATTATTGATAAAAACTTAAAAATATATGTGATGAAAGGGAATGAAGAAAAAATATTATGGGGAAACATAGGAGATCTTCTCTCTCTTATTCCCATATCAGAAGTAGTAGAGGGCATACTATTAGAGGGATTAAAATACCCACTAAATAACGAACCATTATACCGAAATCTAACAAGGGGTATAAGCAATGAATTTGCTGAGTATAAAGCTAAAATCAAGATCCAAAGTGGCACACTATTGGTCATACATCTATACTGAGCCTAAATTTTATGTTAAAATATATAGTCTTTATTTTACGACCTTTAATTTAAAAAAAACTTATGTGGAGTAGAAAGATAAAGAAATGGTAGAGAAGAGCAAAATAATTTTAGTGGGATTAGAAAAAGAAATGGAAAATTCTTACCTCGATTACGCCATGAGCGTAATCGTAGGTAGAGCACTGCCTGATGCAAGAGATGGATTAAAGCCCGTACAAAGAAGAATCATCTACTCCATGTACGAATCAGGAATGTTCCATAATAAAACATACAAAAAGAGTGCTCACATAGTAGGTAACGTACTTGGAAGGTATCACCCTCATGGAGATGCTGCTGTATACGAAGCTTTAGTAAGAATGGCTCAAGACTTTTCCTTCAGATACCCTCTTATTGATGGGCATGGCAATTTTGGCTCCATTGATGGAGATGAGCCAGCAGCTATGAGGTATACAGAGGTAAGGCTTTCTCCTATAGCCTCCGAACTAATAGCAGATATAGAAAAAAATGTTGTTGACTTTGTTCCAAATTACGATAATTCTTTAAAAGAACCTGTAGTATTACCCACCAAAGTACCTCAATTGTTGATGAATGGCTCATCTGGCATTGCAGTAGGCATGGCAACAAACATTCCACCTCATAACTTAGGTGAACTCATAGATGCTTTGCTGTATATTATAGAAAAACCAGAAGCTGAAATAGAAGAACTTTTGAATTTCATAAAAGGGCCTGATTTTCCAACAGGAGGAATTATTATAGGAAAAAAAGGGATAAGAGAAAGTTATCTAACAGGCAAGGGAAAATTAACAATAAGAGGAAAGGTAAAAATTGAAGAGAATAAAAAAGGAGATAAAGCTATTATAGTTACAGAAATACCATATATGGTAAATAAGGCAAATCTTCTTACCCAAATAGCAGAATTAGTTCAGGAGAAGAAATTAACAGGAATAAAAGACTTAAGAGATGAATCTGATAGACATGGAATAAGAGTGGTAATAGAGCTCAAAAAAGAAGCTGATCCTAATATAGTGTTAAACCAACTTTACAAACATACTCAATTAGAGACTACTTTTGGAGTCATAATGCTAGCTATACTCGATGGACAACCTAAAATATTCAACTTAAAGGAATTATTAAACATTTTTCTTGATCATAGAAAAGAGGTAGTTGTAAGAAGAACAAAATTCGATCTTGAGAAAGCAAAAGGAAGAGCTCATATCTTAGAAGGATTACTTATAGCTTTAGACCATCTAGACGAGATTATAACTATAATTCGACAATCAGAAAATGCTGACACAGCAAGAGAAAAATTGATGGTTGCCTATAGACTAACCCAACCGCAAGCTCAAGCCATCCTTGAGATGAGATTACATCAGCTCACAAAATTGGAAAAAGAAAAACTAATTGAAGAGATGAGAGAAATTAAAGAAACAATTATAAAACTTGAAAAAATTCTCAGTGATGAAAAAGAGTTATGGAAAGTAATCTCTGAAGAATTAAGAGAAATAAAGAAAAAATATGCTGATAATAGAAAAACTATGATTGAGGAAGAGGAAAAAACAGAGATCACTGTTGAAGATCTGCTCCCTGACAATCCAGAGGTGGTATGCCTAACTCATGAGGGATATATAAAAAGACTTCCTCTTTCCACTTATCAAATACAAAGGAGGGGAGGAAAAGGCCTTAATACTTTAGCTAACAATGGTTCTGATGTTATAACATCCTTTGTTGTAACTTCTACCAGAAGCAACTTGTTCCTCTTTAGTAGTAAAGGAAAAGTCTATTCTATAAAGACCTATGAGTTAGATGAAACCTCTAGACAGAGTAAAGGAGTCTCTCTCAAAGAGTATATAGGTATAAATGGAGACGAAAAAATAACAGAAATTATATCCTTAAATCAAATACCAAAGGATTTGTACTTTCTCTTTGTTACCTCTAAGGGTATTGTTAAAAAAACCCTTGTAGAGGAATTTGAAAATGTAAGAAAAACCGGAATATATGCTATAAAGATAAATGAGGAGGATCATCT
>CALHTV010000050.1 GCA_938039765.1 uncultured Dictyoglomus sp.
TTTGTCTTTATCTTCTGTTAATTTACTACAAAAAACACAATCTTTAGGTTTTTCTGAAGTTATATATTTTATTCTCCAAGGACAAAAAAGTCTTTTCATCTAACTCTTCCCCTTTCTAATATTCTCTCTAGATCTTGACAAAAACTTGTTCTTAAGAGTATCATTTATAAAAAGTGCCGAAGTGGCGGAATTGGCAGACGCGCCAGACTCAAAATCTGGTGGGTGGGTGACACCCGTGCCGGTTCGACTCCGGCCTTCGGCACCAGTCTTCTACCATAAACTTTCGACCTCCCAATAAAGTTCGGCTGGTACTCTTTTCTTGTTTTTAACTACTTCTTCCAAACCTAAAGAAACAGGAGAATTATTTTGCCAACCTACCATTACTCCATTCTCTCCAGCAATCAACCTTTTAACTGCTTCTACTCCCATAAATGTTGCAATAGTTCTATCAAAAACTGAGGGTGAACCTCCTCGCTGAATATGCCCCAAAACCACTATTCGAGTCGATAATCCCATTCTATCCTCAATTTGTTTACCTATAAAATAAGCACTTCCAACCCCTTCTGCAACAATGATTATATTATGCTTTTTATTTCTTTTTTGTCTTTCAAGTAGTTTTTCTATGATATATGGAAAATCGATAGGAACCTCAGGAATAAGTATTATATCTGCACCACTAACTAGTCCTGATATAAAAGCAATATAGCCACATTCTCGCCCCATAACCTCAATTACAAAGGTCCTTTCATGAGCTGCTGCTGTATCTCTAATTTTATTTATTGCATCAATAACATTGTTACATGCTGTATCAAATCCTACAGAATAGTCAGTTCCCCATATATCATTATCTATACTTCCAGGAAGCCCAATAACTTTTACTCCTTCTTTGTATAAATCATAAGCTCCCTTTAAAGATCCCTCCCCTCCAATAACAATTAGAGCATCTATTCCCTCTTTTTCTAGATTTTCTATAGCTTTTTTTCGACCTTCCTCTTTTTTAAAATCTTCAGAACGAGCTGTACGTAGTATAGTACCGCCTCTCTGAACTATCTCACTCACATCATCTCGAGAAAGTTTCCTAAAATCACCCTCTATTAAACCTTGATAACCCCTTTCAATTCCAATAATTTCCAAGCCCTGAGATAATCCATATCTAACAATAGCTCTTATAGCAGAGTTCATTCCGGGAGCATCTCCGCCACTGGTAAGTACGCCAATTCGTTTTATCATTTTACTTCCTCCTCATTAAACCTTCCATAATTTCTCAATTTCATCCATCTTTCTTCTAGTAATTTTTTAATCTCTTTTTCCTTCATTTTCTTCAAAATATTTCTTAAAGATTTCCTCAAATTTTCTACAGTTCCATGAAGATCTTCATGAGCACCGCCATTTGGCTCCGGAATTACTTCATCCACAAGTCCTAATTTCAAAAGTTCTTCTGAAGTTATTTTCAACATTTCTGCAGCTTCAGGAGCCTTTGAGGAATCTCTAAATAAAATAGAAGCACACCCTTCTGGAGAGATGACTGAATAATATGCATTCTCTAACATCATGATATAATCTCCAACTCCAATTCCTAAAGCTCCACCACTTCCCCCCTCACTTAGAATAATCACGATTATTGGAGTTTTTAATAAAGATATTTCTCTTAAATTTTGAGCAATAGCCCAAGCTTGCCCTCTTTCTTCTGCTCCAATTCCAGGATAAGCTCCAGCAGTGTCTATAAAACATAAAACAGGCAAGGAAAACTTCTCAGCTAATTTCATGACCCTAAAGGCTTTTCTATACCCTTCAGGATGAGGCATACCAAAATTTCTTTTCATTTTCTCTTGAATCAACTTACCCTTTTCTTGGCCTATTATTACTACACTCTCATTTTCAAAAGTACCTAAACCCGCAATTATAGCAGGATCATCTCCAAATAATCTATCACCATGAAGTTCGATAAAATTTTCAAAGAGTTCGGCCAAAAAATCAGAAAAAGTAGGTCTTTTAGGATGCCTAGCTAATAAAATTCTCTCCCAGGGAGATATTCTCTCTACCATACCTTCCTCCAAAGGTGACTCAATATTAAATATGTCACATTCTTAAGTCTTTTTCTCTCAACTACCATATCAACCATACCATGTTCTAATAAAAATTCAGATCTTTGAAAACCCTCAGGAAGCTTTTGCTTTATAGTTTGTTCAATAACTCTAGGTCCTGTAAAACCTATCAAAGCCCCTGGCTCTGCTATAATAATGTCCCCTAAAGATCCAAAACTAGCAAGAACACCAGCTGTAGAAGGATGAGTCAGTATGGTTATATAAGGAATTCTCTCCTTATCTAATCTTCCAACAGCAGCACTTGTCTTAGCCATCTGATATAGAGAAAATAAACCTTCCTGCATTCTAGCTCCTCCTGAGGCAATTACGGAAACAACAGGTTTCCTATTTGATATTGCCCTTTCAATAATTCTCACAACTTTTTCTCCAACAACCGAACCCATACTGCCACCAATAAATCTAAAATCCATAACCATTATATATACGGGGATTCCATTTATTTCTCCCTCGCCTGTAATAATGGCATCTTTTAAACCTGTAGATTCCTGAGCTTCCTTTAACCTCTGTAGATAAGGTTTTGTGTCTACAAATCCCAATATATCTAAAGGAGTAATATTTTTATCCAGTTCTTTAAAAGTTCCATAATCTACTAATAGATCAATCCGTTCATAGGCAGTTAATTGATCGTGATATCCGCATTTTATGCATACTTTAAAATTTTCATTCCAATCTTTCGAATAAATTATCTGAGAACATTGGGGACATTTAACCCATAAGCCGTCTGGTATATCCCTAAATTTGCTTTTATCATCCTTTTTTAACCAATCTTTAAACATTTCCCCTCCCTACGCTCGCAAGATTTTTACCTATTTTAACACAAAATCTATAAAATACTCAGGATATTTTCAATCTGATAAAAAACCTCAAATTTCTTTAAAGAATCCAACTCTTTCTTAAGCTCATTATCTAGAGTTACCCAAAATTCAGGAGAAGTGATAATGAGTTTGCTATCTAATTTAATAATAACAGGAATAATTCCTCTCTTTCTCTTAAGAACCTCTCTAATTTTAAATAAAAGTTCATAACTAATCTCATTATTAAATTGTATTGTTAAAGCTACTCCTTCCAAATCTCCTACTTGATCAACAAGAATTTTAACTCTCTCTTCATTTTCTTCCCTATCTACCTCAACCTTGCCGCTTAATATTACTTTTTTACCCTCTTTTAATAATTCCT
>CALHTV010000051.1 GCA_938039765.1 uncultured Dictyoglomus sp.
AATACTTTAGTTGCCTTTAGAGATCCCTGGGGTTTTAGCTAATTTACTTTTAATTTCTTATCTTTCTCTTTATTATGGTATTTTTCTTTGGGGAGTGAAGAGAAAGGAAAACTCCATTTTATTTCCAGCCTTTTTTATGGTTTTTCTTCATTGGATTAGAGCTCATGGACCTCTTGCTTTTAATTGGGGATCTTTAGGTGAACCCTTGGTAAATATTTTTCCTATTCTTCAATGGGCAAGCGTTTTTGGAGAATTAGGTTTAGCCTTTATTGTAGTTTTTGTTAATAGGGTCATCTCTAAATGGAGAGAGATAAATTTAAATACAAAAATTTATTTCATTGTCTTTCTTAGTGTAATCTTTATTGGTGGATTTATGATGGTTGGAACTCCAAAGAGTACTCCTTATAAAATAGGAGGAGTGCAAGGAAATTATGATAGTTTCTCTAAGTATTTTTATACAAATATATATGATCAATATAAAGTTCATAGAGATCTTACTTTAAACCTTCCCAATGATTTAGATCTTATTGTGTGGGCCGAAAGTGTACTTTTTTGTTATCTTAATGAACGTCATGATTATTTGAGGGAAATAAGGGAGCTTACTAAAACTAAAAATACGGCTCTTCTAATTGGTGCTTTAGAAAAGACAGGTAAAAATATATATAATTCTGCTTATCTTTTTAATAGGGATGGGGAATATATAACTCACAAAAAATCTCAGCTTGTACCCTTTGTAGAGGAGGTACCTTTTCCTTTTAACTACGTAATTCCTGAATATTTTAAAGGTTTAATAGGAAACTATAATAGAGGGTCTGGGTTCTTGCCTTTACCTCTAAATGGAAAAAAGATTGGAGTTCTTATATGTTTTGAGTCTCTTTTTTCTGATTTAGCCCGAGAACTTTCCAATAAAGGTAGTGATTTTTTAGTAGTTATTACTAATGATGGATGGTTTGAAGGAACCCCTGCTGTTTATCAACACAGGAATCAATCCCTTTTAAGGGCAGTAGAAAATAGGATTTCTTTGGTACAGGTAGCAAATACAGGAATAACCTTTTTTGTAGATCCTTGGGGTAGAGTTCTTAAAGAAAGCAAAGAAGGAGAAAAGGTTGTTCTTTTTAGTTACCTTCCTGAAGGTTTTATCTCTTTATATAGAATATGGGGTGATTTGCCTTTTTTTGTAGGATTTATCATCTTTCTTTTGGTAAAATTAATTAAAACATGAGAAAGATAATTATATTAGGGGTTATAATTTTATTGGCTCTTATTCTTTGGGGAGTAACTTATTATCTGGCTCCTGTTGAGAAAGAAGCAGAAAGAAACACTTTACAGGAGAAGGCTGGAATATTTGCTAAAGGAGTCTATTTAAGAGGTAGAAGTGAGGGAAATCTTAGTTGGGAAATTTCTTCTGATAAACTTAGTATTGATTTAAGATATAAACATTTTGTGTTTGAGGAGAAGGTTCAAGGAAGGGTTTATAGGGATAAGAATCTTTCTCTATATATAAAGACTGAGAAAGCAGAGATAGATAAAGACAAGAACGTGTTAAAAATTCCTGGAGAATTATATTTTGAGACCGAAGATGGATTTAGGGGAGAGGCTCCCGAAGGCATATGGTATTTTGATAGTGGAATATTTGTAAGTACTAAGGGTAGAGTAAAATTTGAAAAAATAGGGGAATTTAGTGCAGAATCAGATATATTTAGGTTTTATACCCGAGAAGGAAGGGCTGAGTTTGAGGGTAATGTGGCTATCGAAGCTTTTTATTAAAAGGGAGGTCTGAAAATGAAGAGAGTTTTGTCAATTTTTGTTATTGTACTTTTAATTTTAGTTCCTGTTTTTTCTCAAACTAAGACTCCAGTTAAGATTACTGCTCAAAAAGTATCTTACGATTATGGAAAAAAGGTTACTCGTGCTGAGGGAAATGTAATGGTTATCTATAAGCCTGGACAAGATGATGAGACTAGAATTACTGCGACATTAGTTTTTTATAATCAGGATGCAAATGTGGTGGAGGCTCCTGGTAAAGTAAGTATTTCTCAGAGGGACTTATCTATTACAGGCGAAGATTTAAAAGTAGATTTGAAAAAGGAAATGATAGAACTAAAGAAGAACGTGAATATGGTTCTTCAAAGGAAAAGTGGAGACAAGGTAGAAATTACAAGGCTATATTCTCAGGGTGTAATATATTCTTTAAAAAATAAAACCGGAAATATGTCTGGGGGAGTAAAAATAGAAAGAGAAGATTTAGTTGTAAGCTCTAATAGTGCAGATTTTGATACTGATAAGGAAGTATATACTTTTCTAGATAATGTAAAGATGTTGGATAAGGATAAGAATGAAATAAATTGTAAAAAACTTATAGTTTATGTGAGGGACAAGATTGTGGTAGCTGAGGGTAATATTGATACTACCTTCTATGTGACTGAGTAAATTATGCAGATTAAGACTTATCATAAATATATATTTAGTGAAATATTGGGACCTTTCTTTTTGGGGATATTTGGTTTTATTCTTGTAATGTTGATTCAGATTCTTTATGAATTTTCTGATTTCATAATAATGAGAAGGATTAGCTTTGAGGTTGTGCTAAAGTTACTTTATTATAAAATTCCTTCTCTTTTTGTTTTTGTTATCCCTGTATCTTTACTCTTTGCTATCATTTTTACTTTTGGTAGACTTATGAGAGACGGAGAAATATTTGCTATGCGATCTAGTGGAATTTACTTCTTTACCCTTACTATAACGCCTCTTCTATTTTCTTTATTTCTTTCTCTCCTTCTTTGGTTTTTTACTTACTCTCTTATTCCAGAATCCAATTATAGGTCTAACAGGTTGATCCAAAAGTATTTCTTTTTAAATCCAGCTCCTATAAAAGGTGAAAATATTTTTTTTCATGATGAAGAGGGAAGATATTACTATGTTAGAAAAATTTTAGAGAATAAGAATATTATGCAAAATGTATTAGTTTTTGATACATCTTCTTCTAATAAATATCCTATTATATATTCGGCTGAAGAAGCTATTTGGAGTAGAGATTCTTTGATTTTGATAAAGGGGGTAGTACATTATCTCGGAGAGGACTCTTTTGTAATATGGGAGGGAAAGTTTGAAGAGTTTAAAATAAATCTTCCTCAGGATTTTATGCTAATTTTTTATAGAGATAGGACTCCTCAAGAAATGTCTACTAGGGATTTAAAAAAGAGAATAGAAGTTTATAAAAAAGCTGGGATTTCTGCTAGATCTTATTTAGTAGAAAATTATTTGCGAATAGCTCAAAGTGTGGCTGTACCTATTTTTGCTTTGATGGGGTTTAGCGTAATTCTACTTACAGGAAAAGGAGGAAGACTTTGGGGAACTGCCTTTAGTATAATTATTGCCTTTTTTTATTATGGTTTTAATATAATAGCTCGTTCCTTAGGGGAGTATGCTGTCTTTTCTCCTTTTCTTTCAGCATGGCTTCCTAATATTACTTTAGGAAGCTTAAGTATAGGGGTGTTTTTATGGAAAGTAAGAAAGTGGTAAGATTTGTTTTTATTTTTGTTTTGATAGTTGTTATTCTATTTGAGAGGGTATTGGCTGATACTTATTGGAAGATTAAAGGAGAGAAAATCCTTTTCCATTGGGAGACACAAGATTTTGAAGCCCAAGGGAATGTAGAATTTTTAGGAAAGGATATATTGGTAAGGGCGAATTATATAAAAGGTAATATAAAAGAGGCGCTTAAAGAACAAATAATAACAGGTTGGC
>CALHTV010000052.1 GCA_938039765.1 uncultured Dictyoglomus sp.
AAGGTGAATTATTTAAAGAGGCTTCTTCTTATTTAAAGTATATTCTTATACCTAGCTTTTTAGTAGTATATATGTCTATAATTTCCTCTGCGTTAAGAGGAGCAGGAGATGCTAGAACTCCTCTTTATATAAGCGTAGTTTCTAATTCTTTAAATATTATACTTGATTATCTATTTGTTTTTGGGAGGATGGGATTCCCTAAGATGGGAGTTTCAGGTGCAGCTTTAGCCACAAGTATTTCAAGATTTTTAGGGGTGATTTTGCTTTTTATTATTATTTACAGAAGAGAGGATTTTTTAAAGTATAAATTTGATTTTGATTTATCTTTAGATAGAGAAAGAAGTGCCCATATATTAAGAGTAGGTATTCCTACTTCCTTAGAACAGCTTTTATTCAATGTTGGAGCATTACTTTATGCGACTATTGTTTTAAGCCTTGGTACAAAGGTTTATGCAGCTCATAGGGTGGCTTTGAACGTAGAAGCAATTTCTTTTCAGCCTGGTTTTGCTTTTGGAGTAGCAGCTACAGCCTTGGTTGGTCAGTATAAAGGAGCAGATGATGATAAGAAAGCTCTTTTAGCATCTTTAGAATCTTGGAGAAAGGCAGTAATTTTTATGGGAAGCGTAGGTTTAGTCTTATTCTTTTTTCCAGAATATTTAGTTCAGATATTTACAAGGGATAGAGAAGTGATAAAGTATGCTTCCTCTGTTTTAAGAATTATTGCTATAATTCAACCTTTATTAGCCACAGCGAATGTAATGGCAGGGTCTTTAAGGGGTGCGAGCTTTTCTAAAATTCCAATGATTTTTAGTGGGGTAGGGATGTGGTTCATAAGAATACCTTTGGCCTATTTATTGGGAGTTAAATTAAATTTAGGTTTAGTAGGAGCATGGATTGCTATGGCTATAGATATTTCCTTAAAAGCTATAGCTAATTTTTATGTTTTTATTATTAAAAAATACTATAAAAAAGAAAGTTTTAAACTTAAGATAACTCATGAGAAAACTATTAGTAATTAATTTTCTTAATCCAATTAAATATACAGAAGCGTTGGATTTACAAAAAAGAATTCATACTTTAAGAGTAAATAATGTAATCAATGATGTCTTGATTCTTTTAGAACACTACCCTGTAATTACTTTAGGAAGGTTTGGAAAAGAATCGAATCTATTGAAAACAGAGTCTGAATTAAAAGAATTAGGAATAGAGTATTTTAGAGTTGATAGGGGTGGAGATATTACATACCATGGTCCAGGTCAATTAGTGGGTTATTTAATTTTTAAAGTGGAAGGAGTAAAAAATTTTATTTTAAAAATAGAAAGAGGTCTAGTAAAGGTACTTTCTGATTATGGGATAAAAGCTGATTTAAGCATAACAAATCCTGGTGTTTGGATAGAGGATAAGAAGATAGCAGCTATAGGTGTTGCAATAAAGAAAAACGTCTCTTATCATGGTTTTGCATTGAATGTGAGCAATGATTTAACACCTTTTTCATATATAATTCCTTGTGGACTTAAGAATAAGAAGGTAACTTCCTTATTAAAAGAGGCAGACTATTCTCCTCCTATTAGTGAGGTAAAAGAGAAAGTCTGCCTCTCTTTTGTTGAGGAATTTAACTTTGAATCCTTTGAAAGACTTAATCTTTCTTCTTGTAAGGAATTGACCACTTTTGATAGGCTTTTGGTGGACCTATAATTTCTATTAGGGCTATTATTTCTTGTAGATTGTTTTTTAGGCTTTTCTCTATATAACTTTCCTCAAGCTTTCTTTCTTTATGAATTTCCTTTTTTTCTATTTTCTTCTCCTCTCTTTTTTCTTCAATTTTCTTTTCTACGGAAATTAGAGGACGTATTTGTTTAACAGCCTTTTGAGCGTTTGTTTTTTCTTCTTTTTGGATAGGCAACTCAGTTTTAGGAATAGTTATGGGCCTTTTCTTTTGAGTTTCTTTTACAGCATTCAGTATTGCATTTAGTAGTACAAAAAGTATGTACAGGATTATAATCCACTCAAACATAATCAATCTTTACCTTCTTCTTTGGATTGTCCTAGTTTAGAAATTGCTTCCCTCATAGCAGTATCAGCTATTATGTTTTTTAATGTATAGTAATCTAAGACTCCAATCTTTCCCGCTCTTAATGCCTCTGCTACAGCTAAGGGTACCTCTTTTTCAGCCTCAATTAGTCTAGCTCTCATTTCTTGAGTTAAGGCTTTCATCTCTTGCTCTCTAGCAATAGCTAGTGCTCTTCTACTTTCAGCTTGAGCTTGGGCTATTCTCATATCTGCCTCTGCTTGGTCCATTTTTAATCTTGCTCCTACGTTATTACCTACATCTACATCGGCTATATCTATAGAGACAATTTCAAAAGCTGTACCTGCATCAAGGCCTTTTGCTAGTACGGTTTTAGAGATACTATCAGGATTTTCTAACACTTCTTTATAACTTTCCGAGGAACCTATGGTGGTTACTATTCCTTCTCCTACTCTTGCAATTATTGTTGCTTCTCCAGCTCCTCCGACTAATCTCTCAATATTTGCTCTTACTGTTACCCTAGCTTTTGCTTTAAGTTCTATCCCGTCCTTAGCTACTGCTGCTACAACTGGGGTTTCAATAACCTTAGGATTTACACTCATTTGTACTGCTTCTAAAACGTCTCTACCTGCTAAATCTATAGCAGCAGCTTTCTCAAAAGTTAAAGGAATACCAGCTCTTTGGGCTGCAATTAAGGCATTAACTACTCTATCCACATTTCCACCTGCTAAATAATGAGCCTCTAATTTATCTAGTGTTACTTCCGAAAGTCCAGCCTTATGGGCTTTTATCAAGGAGTTAATTATTACTCCAGGCGGCACTCTTCTTAGTCTCATTCCAATTAGATCTGTTACTTTAATGGAAACCCCTGCTGCTAAAGCTGAAATCCATAGGCCTAGTGGGACAAAACTAAAAAATACCCCTAAAAAGATTAAGACTAAAACTAAAATTAAAAATCCCCAAAATAGAGTCATTTCTCATTCCTCCTTACAAAAATTTTATTGCCTTCTACTTTAACGACTATAATCTCAGTGTTAGGCTCAATAAATTCAGACTCGGCATATACTTCTAACTTTTCTCCATCAATCTCTACAAAACCTGTAGGTCTTAACATAGTAATAGTAATTCCTTTT
>CALHTV010000053.1 GCA_938039765.1 uncultured Dictyoglomus sp.
CCTGCCATATCCGCAAGCAATATCAAGAATTTTTTTAGGTTCCTTTAAATCAAGTTCTCTTCTTATAAAATCTACTTCTATTTGTGTCTGTTCATCGGTTAATAAATCCTCGTAAAAATAAAAATAATCTTCAGGTTCAAATACTGCTTCCCAATTTGGTTTAATTTTTTCTTCCAATCTAGATTCCTCCCCAAAGGCTTTATAAAAAATTATACCAAAGAAGTTATAACTCATAAAAAATAAAAAGGGGAATCCCCTTTATGGAGATTCCCCTATAAGAAGATTTATTTTTTTACTTTCTTCCTGTAGGTTTTAAGAAGGGTAGCATATATTTAAAGTTAGGCCAATGATGATAAGGTATACAATAGGGATTTTCTGCTACAGGATAATTGGTCCAATAGTATTCGTCGTATCCTACCACACCAGGATATGTAAAGGTAGGTATTGTTGGCATCTCTTGTGCCAAAATCTTTAACCCTTCTATTCCTAAGCTCTTATTCTTTGGAGAATCCCAACTTACTTTAGCCATTTCTTTTATAATCTGGTCCATCTTAGGATTGGTCCATCTGCACTGATGCCCTGGATAATATTCCCCAAGAGGTCTGTAATATGCGGAGTCAAATTGCTCTAAAGTTCTATATAAGTCTGGATGTCCACCCCATGGCTCTCTTGCAGGCCATTGCCCAGAAGTAGATACATCAAAGTCTCCTACATTCATGAGAGTACCATCATTTTCTGTAGCAAATACCTCTGTATCAATTCCAAACTTCTTCCAAACCTGAGATAATGCAAAAGCATTTCTAAAGTTTACAGAAGCAGGGTTTGGAGGAGTTAATATAGTTATCTTCCAAGGTTTTCCGTCAGGTGTTAACCATTTTCCATCTTTATCTCTCTTAAATCCATTCTTAATAAGAAGTTTCTCAGCTACATCAGGTGCATATTTATACCAACCAAATCCAAATATCTTCTTTATTTCATTAGGATCTGATGGTACACTATATCCTCTCTTCTTAGCGTAATCAGCAATTCTCATAGGTACATCTGGATCATAAACTTTGAAAGGTTTACCATCAACCATTATAGATAAATTTCTAAGCCATCCTTCTAATGGTTTGAAGTACCACTCCATGTAAGCAGGAGTTGCAGGAATATGCAAGGCTGATACAGTTACAGCACCATCGTAAGCAAGTCCTACATATTCTACTATATCTATAGCCAAAGTAAGTGCCCATCTTATTTCTTTATTGTTCCATGGAGCTTTAGCATTATTAAATATTACCCCACTTACACAGGGATCTACGTTTACAATATATGGAAATTCTTTTCTATAAGCTCTAGCATATTTGTTAGTCTGCAAAACAGATCTTAAACCTTCCATAGTAAGATCTGCCATATCTAATTGATGGTTATTCTGAGCAAGAACCTGTTTCTCTGTAGGACCATAGTATTGGAATAAAACATACTTAGGCTGAGGCATTCCAAAGATTTTTCCCGTTGGAGTTCTTTGCCAATCTTCTCTTCTTTGCCATAAAGTCCAATAGCCACCTGGATCATAGCTATGAAGGATATAAGGACCAGAACTTATTGGAGGATTAAAAGTAAAGGTTACAGGATCTTTAACTTTTTCAAAGACATGTTTAGGTAAAGGCCTACAAGCACCCCATCTATCTAAGAAATAGGCATGGAATCTTGCATTTGGTTTTTTCAACTCAAATATAACGGTATATTTATCTTTCTTGACTATGTTTTTAACATACTCGTTAAATGTAGCATGATATCCCAATTCTTGATTCTTCATTATAAGTTGAACAGTAAAAACAACATCGTCAGCGGTAAATTCTACACCATCACTCCAATAACACCCTTCTCTAATTTTTACAGTCATAGAGGTAAAATCTTTATTATAAAGAGGTTTATCTTTTGCTAAAGCATTAATTACCTTACCTGTTGCAGGATCAACAATCCACAATGGCTCAAGCATTAACTGTTGTATTCCCCTGTCAGGAGACCTCCAAGAAGTAGTCCAAACGTTAAGATTATCTGGAGAAACAACCCTTCCTGAAAGGACATTAGCAATTATAGTTTCATGCCTTGGAACATTTACACTTAACTGAGAAAATCCTATTTGAGAGAAACCTAACAAACAAAGACTAATGAAAAGAAAAATCAATACTGACTTTCTCACAAGTATTCCCCCTTTAGGTAAAAGATTAATAAAGAGGCTCCATAAGTTAAATTAAAAATATTTATTAAATATCACCTCCTTATAAAAATATTTACGAAATCGTTTTTCATAGTCTATAAAAATAAAATTACTTTGTCAATAACTTTTTATTAAAAAATTTATTTTATATTCTCTGGATTATAGACAAGAGTTGCTGCACCATAAGTAACATATAATCCTCCAAAATTACTATAGGGATAGGGTTCCCCCGCAAGCTCTCCATTAATAACCTTTTCTACAGCTTTTATAAGATCATAAAGATAAGAAGATGGGAATGCTACCATATCTCTATAAGTCAAATGGCCATTATATATTTTTTCAAACTCATTTATTTTTCTTAATAATTTATATAAACTTTCTAAATAAACACTTAAAGATAAACATCCAGGAAGCTGCATCCATGTATGTCCAGCCCCAAGCGCGTCTCCACTAAAAAGTAGTTTATTTTCTCTATCTAAAAGTACAATAGATCCTGGAGTATGTCCAGGAACTTCTATAACCTCAAGTTTTCTTTTCCCAAGATCTATAATTTCTCCATCTTTTATATCTAAAAAATTTGAATAATCAATATCCATATTAAAAAGCTCAATAATCTCTATATCTTTATAATTTATAAAAACCTTTTCAAACTGATTTGCCTGCATAATATGATCCCAATGGGCATGAGATATAATCACCTCTATAGGTTTACTAGTTAAAGATTGAATATAACCTTTTAAATCTCCTGTACCCATCCCAGTGTCAAAAAGTATTGCCTTTTTATCTCCTACTATAAGATAAAAACTATCACCTCTACAATCAGAAATATGCCAAACCTTTTCTTCGACAATGATAGAAGAGTATTTATCAGCATCCATAAAAATACCTCCTTAAATAAATTCTACATCAATAACTGAGGGAAGATCAGATAATTTTAATATTAATTCATTCTTAGAAATTCTTTGGGGAGCTTTTACTATCATTCTAAGAGAGACTTTTCCTTCCCAAGAATTTCCTATCTCTATTTGCTTAATATCCACATTTAAATTTCCCAATAAAGTTCCTATTTCCCCAATAGCTCCTGGTCTATCCTCAATTATTAGACTTAAACCTATATCTTGATGAGTCCCAATAAACATTTTTTCTAATTTTGTAGCAAAAACAAGAACCCCAAAAATGAAAACAGTGGTTATAAGAGCAGGAAGATACAAACCTGCCCCAACAGCAAGACCTACTCCAGAAACTGCCCATATACTAGCTGCTGTAGTTAATCCCTTTACAGTAAATCCTGTTCTTAGAATTGTTCCTGCTCCTATAAAACCTATTCCTGTAACAACTTGCGCTGCTATTCTAGTGGGATCACCATTATCAGGAAAAGCATAGGCAGAGATCATCATAAAAAGAGTAGAACCTAAAGAAACTAAAATATGAGTTCTTAGACCTGCTGGTTTTTCTTCCTTTTCCCTTTCCCAGCCAATAATTCCTGAAAAAAGGGTGGACAACATAAGTCGTAATATTATTTCGTATAAGCTAATCATTGAAAAATTATAACATAGAAAACTTCCCGAAGGAATTCCATGAGCGTGTGCGACCTCGGGTGTACCACTTG